>DASRUH010000060.1:0-29604 GCA_035655535.1 Methylomirabilis sp. (SeqCode) | reverse complement strand
CCCGATTAAAACCGATCCGGAGCCGCCGTTGCAGGAGCGAAATGGAGGGCTGCCCGGTCTGCCGTACAATCCGTTCGGCTTCCCGGTACAGCGCCTCGTCTTCACTCGGGAGGTCGATCTCGCCGCTCACCGGGTCCTCGGCGACTTGGAGGGACCACGGGAAGGGCTCCAGACTCCCTTTGGCCTTCAGGAATTCGACGATCTGGGCGATCTCCTCGTCCGAAACGTAGCAGCCGTGGATCCGCGTCGGCTTCGAACTCACCGGAGGCAGGAAGAGCATGTCCCCGCCCCCCAGGAGTTGTTCCGCCCCGTTCATGTCCAGAATCGTCCGCGAATCGACCTTCGAGGAAACCTGGAAGGAGATCCGCGCGGGGAAATTGGCCTTGATCACCCCCGTGATCACGTCCACCGAGGGCCGTTGCGTCGCGACGACCAGGTGAATCCCGACGGCCCGGGCCATCTGGGCCAATCGCGCGATGGCATTCTCCACCAGCGACGACTCCGAGAACATCAAATCCGCCAGCTCATCGATGACGACCACGAGATGCGGGAGGTGGGGCTTCTCCTCCGACCGGCTCCTGTTATAGGCGTCGATCGACCGCGCCCCGACCTCCGCAAAAAGCCGGTACCGTGCCTCCATGTGCTTCACGACCATCTGAAGGCACTTCGCCGCCTGCCGGGCATCCGTGATGATTTGCCAGGCCTTTTCCCCGCCATTCGCCTCGGCCACCAGCGGGTTATCGACCAGGTGCGGAATGCTGTTGTAGGCGGAGAGCTCGACCCGTTTGGGATCGATCAAGAGGACGCGAACCGCCTGCGACGGAGAGCGGTAGAGGATGCTCACAATGATGCTGTGGATGCACACGCTCTTTCCGCTTCCGGTGGCCCCCGCGATCAACAGGTGCGGCATCTGCACGAGGTCTGCCACGAAGGGCTCGCCGGCGGTGTCCTTCCCCAGCGCGATCGGCAGCGGGGACCGGCACTCCTCAAAGGCCGCGGAGGTCAGGACATCCCGGAGCGTCACGACCGCACGACCCTTGTTCGGAATCTCGACCCCGACCGCCGCCTTCCCGGGGACGGGGGCAACGATCCGGACGCTCAAGGCCTTGAGGGACAAGGCGAGATCATCCGCCAGACCCACAATCCGATTGACCTTGATACCGGGTGCAGGTTCGATTTCGTACCGCGTGATCACCGGTCCCGTTTGGGTCTCGATGACCCGGCCTTCAATCCCGAAGTCCCGCAGCGTCCTCTCGAGGATTTTCTTGTTCTCCTCGCGCTCCTGATCCAGGGGGCGGGAGGAGGCAGCGCCGGAGGCATCGAGGAGCGACAGCGGGGGCAGCGCATGATCCTCCGCCTCCTGCGCCCCCCGGCGGACCGTCCCCGCCGCCTCCCGGGCACTCTCATCGCCCCTCCCGGCGGGAGCGGTCCGGGTCGTCCTTTCCCGGCGCGGCTTGTCGGGCCTCGGAGCGGCCACCTCGGGCGCGGGCGTCGCGGGGATCCAGGTCCGGACAGCCCGAGCGAGTTCGCCGACGTGGTCGCCCAACCAGCTGCAGATCTCCCGGAGAGACTGAAGGAGCCCGAGGAAGGAGCCCTGCGACACGAGGACGACGAAGAGGAGGAGCCCGGTCAGGGTCGCCAGCGAGAGCCCGAAGGTACCCAGCGCGGGATGGAGGATATCGAAGAGCAGCGCGCCGACGAAGCCGCCCGGCGACCCACGCTGGAACTGGGAGAGGAGGCGCCCGTGCTCGAGCAGGGTGAGCAAGAGACAGGCGGAGACCAGGAGGAACAGGAAGCCGACGGCCTCGACGGTCCGCGGTCTCCGGCTTGCGCCTCCCACGAACGTAAACCCGACCCAGAAGAGGGCCGGCGGGAGCAGGAACCCGACCACACCCACGAGCCCCAGGAGATCCCCGGCGAGGTGGGCCCCGACGAGTCCCCCGACATTGCGGACCGGGCCCTCGCGCGTGGCGTAGTGGAAGAAAGAAGGATCGAGCGGACTGTAGGAGAGGAAGCTCACCAGCAGCAGGAGGGCAAAGGCCATCAGGAGAAGGCCCATCACCTCCCGCGCCTTGGGGTGGCGAAACACGGTAGACACCACCGGTGGCAGCTTCATCACCCCTCTTTCTCGATGCAAGGTTCAGGGTTCCCAAATGCGCCCTCGACGTCGATGACGACCGGCACAACCATGGGTCGGCGATCGAAGGTCTTCTGCATGAACCGCCGCAGGGCTAGGCGCACGCGCTCCTTGAGCAGCGCCGCATCCGCCCGGTCCTCCTCTGACGAGCCCGCAACCACTTCGGTCACCAACCGCTTGGCCGCGTCGAAGAGGGCCTCCTGGTCCGGCACGTGAACGAAGCCGCGGGAGACGATTTCAGGGCCGGCCACCAGCGCGCGCGTCTGCGGATGCAACCCGAGGACCACGACCACCATCCCGTCCTCTGCCAGATGCTGCCGCTCCCGCAGCACGGCATCCCCCACATTCCCGACGCCCTTGCCATCGACGAAGATCCGTCCGCCGGCGATCTTGCCGACGACTCCCCCCTTCTCCGGCGTGAATTCGAGGACATCCCCATTCTCCGCCATGCAGATGCGGTCCGGATCAATCCCGACCGCTGCCGCCAACTTCGCATGGAAATGGCGGTGCCGGTACTCGCCGTGAATGGGGACGAAGAACTTCGGTCGGGTCAGATTCAGCATCAGCTTCAGCTCTTCCTGACAGGGATGGCCCGACACATGGACCGGCGCCTGCTCTTCGGTGATCACCTCCGCGCCCCGCTTGAAGAGCTGGTTGATGGTCCGGGCGATGGCCCGCTCGTTTCCCGGGATGACCCGCGCCGAGAAGATCACCGTGTCACCCGGCATGATCTCGATCTGCTTGTGCTCGCCCGCCGCCATCCGGGCGATGGCGGATAACGGCTCGCCCTGCGACCCGGTCGCCACGATCACGGTCTCGCTCGGGGACAGGTGCTGCAGCTCGTCCAGGCGGACGAGGACATCGGGCGGGATCTTGAGGTACCCGAGGTCCGAGGCGATCCGCGTGTTGGCCACCATGCTCTTGCCGTGGATCGCCACCTTCCGCCCCATCCGCGCCGCGACCTCCAAAATCTGTTGAATCCGGTGGATATGACTGGCAAAGCACGCGACGATGATCCGTCGGCGGACCGTGCGGACGATCTCCTCGAACGCCTGTCCCACGGTCCGTTCCGAGGGGGTAAAGCCGGGACGCAACGCATTGGTCGAGTCGGAGAGGAGCACCAGGACGCCGCGATCCCCGAGGTCCGCGAACTTGTGGTAGTCGGTGAGTTGCCCGTCGACCGGCGTGGGATCGAACTTGAAATCCCCGGCATGGACGATGAGCCCCGCGGGGGTGTGCAGCCCCACCCCGACCCCATCCGGTATGCTGTGGCAGACCCGCATGCACTCCGCCCGGATGCCCCCGAGGGGGAAGGGCTCCCGGGGCACGACCGGCCGGAGATCGGCCCGGACATTTTGCTCGCGGATCTTCTCGGCCGCCAGACCCAGCGAGAGCGGGGTCCCGTACACCGGCACCGACAATTCCTGGAGGAGGAAGGGGAGTGAACCGATGTGGTCCTCGTGCCCATGGGTGAGGATCACCCCGCGCACCCGCTCCCGATGCTGAAGGAGATAACTGAAGTCCGGGATCACCAGGTCGATCCCGAGCATCTCCTCTTCGGGGAACATCAGCCCGGCATCGATGACGACGATGTCGTCCGCCGTCTCGACGACGAACATGTTCATCCCGATCTCGCCGAGACCGCCGAGGGGGATGATCCGGACCCACCCACTTTCCGGCAACGAGCACTCCCTCCCATCCGTCGCAGCCAACACCCGAACGCGCCGCCCGGGACCGTTCAGTGCACGGTCACCTCGCGGTGCGGACTCTTGGGCACCCGGGTCCCGAGGCGGCCGGGCGTCCCTACGGGTCTCACGAGGGCGGTCGCCAGGACCTCGTCCATGTGTTCAACAAGGACGAAGTGCATGCCCCGCCGGATCGTCTTGGGTAATTCCTTGACATCTTTGTCGTTCTTCCGCGGCACCAGCACGGTGGTGATCCCCGCGCGCCGGGCGGCCAGGACCTTCTCCTTGACCCCGCCGACCGCCAGGACTTTGCCTCTCAGCGTCAGCTCGCCCGTCATAGCCACGCTGCGCTTGACGGGGATCTTGGTGAGGGCGGAAATCAACGCCGTCGCCATGGTGATCCCGGCCGAGGGCCCGTCCTTCGGGACCGCGCCCGCGGGGACATGGATGTGGACATCCACCTTCCCGAACAGATCTTCTTTGATTTGGAAGTCCGGCGCCCGGGCCCGGGCATAGCTCAGCGCGGCCTGGGCCGACTCCTTCATTACCTCACCCAGATGCCCCGTGAGGGAAAGGGTTCCCTTCCCTTTCATCACCGTGGCCTCGACGTACATGATGTCCCCGCCCGCCTGGGTCCAGGCGAGCCCGGTGGAGACCCCCACTTCGTCCCGCTCCTGTTCCGGCTCGGGCAGGTACTTGGGCGCCCCCAGAAACCGGTGGCAATTTTGGACGGTGATCCGGGTCCCCTCCGTTTTGCCGCCGGCGACCGCCTTCGCTACCTTGCGGCAGACACTCGCGATTTCCCGCTCCAGATTCCTGAGGCCCGCCTCGCGCGTGTAATCGCGGACGATCTTCAGCACGGCCTCGTCGCTGAATTCCAAATATTTCCGGCTGATCCCGTGCTCCTTCAGTTGCCGCACAATGAGATAGCGCCGGGCGATGTGGAGTTTTTCCTCCTCGGTGTACCCGGAGATGGTGATGATCTCCATCCGGTCCTTGAGGGCGGCAAGAATCGGGTCGGCCATGTTCGCGGTCGTGATGAACATGACGTTGGAGAGATCGAAGGGGACCCCGAGGTAGTGATCGGTAAAGCTCACGTTCTGTTCCGGATCGAGCACCTCGAGGAGGGCGGCCGAGGGGTCGCCGCGAAAGTCGGCGCCGACCTTATCGACCTCGTCTATCATGAAGACCGGATTGTTGGTCCCGGCGGTCTTCATCCCCTGGATGATCTTTCCGGGAAGAGCGCCGATGTACGTCCGCCGGTGGCCCCGGATTTCCGCTTCGTCCCGGACCCCGCCCAAGGAGATGCGGATGAATTTCCGGCCGAGGGCCCGCGCGATGGAGCGCCCGAGCGACGTCTTCCCGACCCCCGGCGGTCCCACGAAGCAGAGGATGGGGCCCTTCATCTTCTTCTTGAGTTTGCGGACCGCCAGGTATTCCAGGATCCGCTCTTTGACCTTGTCCAGGTCGTAATGATCCTCGTCCAGGATCCGCCGTGCGCGCTGGATATTGATCTTGTCCCGGGTCTGCTTGCTCCAGGGGAGCTCAATGAGCCACTCGAGATAGGTCCGGACCACCGACGCCTCCGCAGCATCCGGGTGCATCCGCGCAAGGCGATTGAGCTGCGTCTTGGCCTCGGCGGCGACCTGGGCCGGCATCTTGGCCTTCTCGATCTTGGCGGAGAGCTCTTCCAACTCCTGCTGCCGCTCGTCGGCCTCCCCGAGCTCCTTCTGAATGGCCCGGAGCTGCTCCCGGAGGTAGTATTCTCGTTGCGTCTTATCCATTTCCTCCTTGGCTTGGCTCTGGATGCGTTGCTGTACCTCCAGGAGCTCGAGCTCCTTGCGCAGGAATTCGCTGATCCGCCTGAGCCGCTCTTCGGCACTGGTGATCTCCAGGATCTCCACCGCCTGGTCCGCTTTGAGCTCCAGATGCGAGGCGACCAGATCGGCGAGGCGTCCGGGGTGGTCGAGGTTGTTGATGATCACCAGGATGTCCGGCGCGATCTGCTTGCCGAGCGACGCGGCGCGGGAGACCTGCTCCTTGATCGTCCGGATCAGCGCTTCGAGCTCGACCCCCATGGCCGCGATCTCGTCGTCGAGGACCTCAGCGACCCGGGCCTCAAAGTACGGCTCTCTCCGGAGGAAGTCCAGGATCCGGCTCCGGGCCAGGCCCTGGACCAGGATTTTGATCCGCCCATCGGGCATCTTGAGGACCCGCATGACCATCGACACGGTTCCGATCTGGTGGATCTCCTGGGGACTCGGGTCCTCCACGTCGGCGTCCCTCTGGGTCACCAGGAGGAGGAGCCGATCGCGATTCAGGGCCTCCTCCACGGCGCGGATCGATTTCTCCCGCCCCACGAACAGGGGGAGGATCATGAAGGGATAGACCACCATGTCCCGCACCGGCAGGACCGGGACCGTATCGGGCATCTTCCGCTCGGCTCCCAGCACCTCATGCCCCTCGGGGCTGAGTTCCCCCACCGTCTTCGTCTCTTTCGCGCTCCGCTTAGCCAATCGGCCCTCCCGCTCCGCCGTCCTCCGTCGCCTCTCTGAGGCCCGGAGGCGCGCACCTGCGCAGCCGATGCTCCCGGCCCCACTCCCATCCGGCACCGGCGACGACCATCCGCCCGGGCACTCCCGCGTGCCGGTCATTCGCCATCAGCAACTCCCGCATCGAGATCCAACCCCTTGAGATACTCCCGAAACGCCTTGCCGATGTCCGATCGCTTCAACGCCAACTCCACCGTGGCCTGCAGGAACCCAACTTTGCTCCCGGTATCGTACCGCCGACCGGTGAGCTCCACGGCGTACACGGCCTGGCGCCCCAAGAGCCTCCGCAGGCCATTGGTGAGCTGGACTTCGCCACGGGCGTCGGCGGGCGTCTCCGCCAGGGCCTCAAAGATCTCCGGGGTGAGGACGTAGCGGCCCACGATGGCGAGGTTCGAGGGGGCTTCCTCAGGAGAGGGCTTCTCCACGAGATCGGTCACCTGATAGATGCCGGCGGCCACCGGCCGGCCTGCGATGATCCCGTAACGGGCGACCTCTTCTCGAGAGACCGGACACACCGCAAGTACGGAGGCGTGAAACTGCCCGAAGACATCCAAGACCTGCCGGATGGCCGGGACGCGGGCATCGATGAGGTCATCCGCCAGCAGGACGGCAAAGGGCTCCTCGCCGACGAGATGTCGCGTCACCAGCACCGCGTGGCCGAGACCCAACGGGGCTTTCTGGCGGATGTAACAAAAGGTGCCGAGCTCCGAGATGGTTTGCACCTCGTGGAGGAGGTCGGCCTTTTGCTGGGTGTCCAGGACCTGTTCGAGCTCCACCGCCCGGTCGAAGTGATTCTCGATAGCGTCCTTTCCCCGCCCGGTCACCATGATGATGGTGTCTAGCCCAGCCGCGATCGCCTCCTCGACCGCGTACTGGATCGCCGGCTTATCCACGATGGGGAGCATCTCCTTCGGCTGCGCCTTGGTAGCCGGCAGGAAGCGCGTCCCCAAACCGGCGACCGGAAAGACCGCCTTCCGGACCTTCACCCAACTCCCCTCGTCGTCTCGCCCGTGATCCATGCGCACCCTCTTAAAACACTATCGGAGACCCCTGCAAATGTCAATACATGCGGGCCAAAAAAGACTTGACAAGGTCAGGGAAATTCCATAGATTCGCGCCTGCTTTTTTCCAGGGCGGGTCTCACAGCGTTGTCGAACCTCTGTGTGCAGCCGTTATCCAATGACCACCATGAATCACCTGGCCGCGGGGGGGAAGTCCGGGACCTTCGCGGTTTTTTTCTGCCCTGACGCGTCCACGCGCAGGGTGCGGACGCCTGGAATATTCAAGGGAAAGGGGGGAGCAACGTGCGGGCCACGGGAAAAGTGAAGTGGTTCAACGACGCGAAGGGATTCGGCTTCATCGAGCGGCCTGATGGTGACGATGTCTTCGTCCACTACACCGCGATCGCGGGATCTGGCTTTAGATCTCTCACGGAAGGCCAGGAAGTGGAGTTCGACATCGTCGAGGGCCCCAAGGGCAAGCAGGCCGCCAATGTAACCAAGGTGGCGTAGTCCCTGTCCTTTTCGTCAACAAGGCCCCGCCCTGGCGGGGCCTTGCGCTTTTCGGAGGTTGCACTCTAGATACTCTCGATCAGTTCATCCGCAGGGACATCAATGCCGCACATCTCGCAGTGGACAATGGTCCCCGCCGTCGCCATGTCGAACTCCATCAAGGAACAGTACGGGCAAAACCGAATATCTCTCTTCTCCGCCATTGCCACCACCCCCGTCAGGGACGACCTGTCCGGTGAGGACTGTCCCGATGCCGGATGCCTTGCAATTCTCGGACCCACACCCCCGACGGTCTCGAGAGCATGACCGGGGCGCCGGTGAAATCTTGAAGGGGATGCGCATTCACGGCGGGGCCTGCGGGCGTCGCGCTCCTTCCGCAGGGTCTCCGCTTTGTCAACGCGGATGACGTTGCCCTGCCGGACGTAGTCATACCCATTCGCCCGCAGGATCGACTCCAAAGCCTGCGGCCAGGGAACATCGTGGAGGCGAACCGTAATGCGACCGCGCACCTCGCTTCCCACCACGATGTTGAGCCCACTCACTTCCTCGATGATTGCGAGCACCCGGCCGATCTCGATTGCGGCAAAATCCATCGTCACGCGCTTCGCCGGCCCGCCCAACTCGGAGGCGACAGCGGCGGTCGTCAGGATACACAGCGGCAGGCCTGCCCCGCAGAGGCGAACGCTCCACGCGCCCACACATCGTAAGAGCCGCACCGATCCCCCTCTCTTCCCGTTGTTCCCCCCCAGCCTCTCCTTCCGCCTGCGCCGGGGGCGGGCCGAGGAAGGGCCGCCATTCGAGTGGGAGGCGACGGGGGGGGAGCCTTGGCTTACTTTCCGTCTGCGGGTGGGGTCGTCGGGGAGAGACCTTTCGGGAGCTTGAGCGGCGGTTCGTCGAGAGGATCGTAGATCACTTTGAGTTTCTGACCGGGGCGCAGCAGGACATCCTGATCGCGGATTCCGTTGAGGAGGGCTAACTCCCAGCCCCGATTCTCCGTCCCCCACAGCTTCTGCGCCACCGCCTTCAGGCTCTCCCCCCCCTCGGCGGGGACGATCCGAACCTGCTTGCCAGAGCCGGGCTCGCCATAGACCAGTCCGTCCAGGCGTGCTTTGTATTCGTCGGGCTTCACATCGAGGGGCCCGCCGAGCTCCGGGGTCAGCACCTCGATCATAACACGCGCCCGGTCGATCCGCTCCACGCTGTTCGGGTGGGTCGCCCGCAGGGCGTGATATCCGATGCCGCTCAGCCGAAACCGAATCTCAAGGGTCCGCATGAAGTTCACCATCCCCTGAGGATCGTAGCCCGCCCGCACGGCCCACCGCAGGCCCTTCTCGTCTGACTCAAGCTCCGCCTCACGGCCGTACCCGAGGAGGATCTGGGTGAAGAGCTCATTGGACATGGCCGCCCATCCGGCAACGTTCTCCCGGCCCCCTGGACTCAGGACGGCCAGGCCCAACGTCAAGATCTGGGCGCCGAGCGCCCGGGTCATCTGCTGGGCCGAGTGGTGGGAGGTGACGTGGGCGATCTCATGCCCCATGACCGTGGCCAGCTCGGCCTCGCTGTTCAGCTCCGCCAACATCCCCCGGGTGATGTAGATGAACCCTCCCGGAACCGCAAAGGCATTGATCAGCGAATCATCGACCACCGTGAATTGAAACGAGAAGGGACTCGCTTCCGCCTGACGCAGAACGCGCTGGCCGGTCTGACTGACGTAGGCCTGCAGCGCGGCATCCTTGTAATACCCGAACCGATCGAGGATCTGCCGGTGTGCCCGCTTCCCGATGGCCTCTTCCTGGGACTCCGAGATGATGGCAAAGGCCCTGGCCGGTCGGGAGCCCTGCAGCAGCTCCCCCACGATTCCTCCGCCGAGCAGGAGCAGGCCGCGCAGGAATCCCCGGCGGCTCCACCCCCGGTTACACATGCACAGTGTCATATCCGTCCACCACGCACAGCGGCCCGTACGAACCCACGGGCCCGCGGTCCATAGCCATTACCCTCGTATTACATGATACCACTCCCCGCCGCCCCCGACAAGGCAAGCGGGATCCAGGCTCACTTGTCTGCGGCGATCTTAAGGCGCGCCAAGGCGGCCTGCGCGTCCCGCGCCCGTTGGAGAGCCGCGGTGACATCCTGCTCGGCCGTCTGTGCCCGGCCCTGGCGGACATTCTCGAGGAGGGCCTGGAGCCGCTCGGTCGCCTCTCCGAGAGGCCGCTGCGTCTCTTGGACGGTGTCGGCGAGGCTCTCGATGGCCCGGTTCACCGCCCCCTCCAACTCTGTCAGATCATCCCCCTTTCGGAGCTTGACCCGGATCGAGAGGTCACCACCCGCCATCTGATCCACCACCTTTCGGAAGCGGTAGATGGGGCCGGCGAAGCGGTGGGTGACGAAGACGCTCAGGAAGGCCGAGACGAGCATCCCGAGAAAGATGGCAGGCCAGATCCGGAACCCCAATGCCCGGAGGTCCTGCACGATCGCCTGCTTGGCGGCCGGGGAGGCCGAGGAGTACAGGAGGACGTCGAGCGGGATAAAAAGGAAGGCGATGATCAGAAACGACGAGATGATCAGAGGGACGAGAGAGAGGAAAAGATACTTCCGCTGGATTCCGTGGATGTAAAACCGGCGCCGTCGCAACGGTGGACGATCCATGTCATCCCTCCTGTGGACGATCTCCCCAACCCGCCGTCACGTCCGCGGTATGCGGCCGTGGGCGCCACCCCTGCCCCCTTCCCCCCGTCACCCGGATACCCCTTCGCGTACCGTACACAGACGCGACGGACCGGCCTCGAGGAACGTCAACACCCCTTCATCTGTCAGCTGCGCAAAATCGGTGTAAAAGTCGGCGACCGCGAAGTTCCGGGCGTCGCTCACGTGCAGCGCAGCCAATCGATCTGCCGCCAGCTCCACGAGGGCGGCAGCCGAATCGGAGGCCACCGGAGTGGCAACGATCACCTGAAGCGGGCCGGCCTTCTTCACCCACTCCACAGCCGCCAGCACCGTGTATCCCGACGCCAGGCCGTCGTCGGTGAGGACGACCGAACGGCCCGCCAGGTCCGGCGACGGGCGACCCGCACGGTACAGCCGGTCCCTGCGCTCTGCCTCGCGAAGGGCCTCCGCTCTGATCCGTTCCACCTGTGACGCAGTCAGCCCCGTCCGATCGAGGAATTGCCGATTCTCGATCGTGGTGCCGTCAACGGCGACGGCCCCGAAACCCAACTCCGGATTCCACGGCACGGCCAGCTTCCGGACCACCACCACATCCCAGGGGCAGCCGAGGGCCGCCGCGATTCGAACGGCGATGGGCACGCCGCCGCGCGGGATCGCCAGCACCACGGGATGTGGCAACCCGTCCTGTGCGAGAACCTGCCCCAGGCGCTGACCCGCATCACGACGATCCCGAAACCGCACCACCCCGAACCCTCATGACTGCCCTTCCCGGGTGGGAAGGCTCTTGATACCGTATGCCTTCAGCTTCCGGTGGAGGTTCGACCGCTCGATCTGCAACCGCTGTGCCGTCCGCGTGACGTTCCACTCGTTTTCCTGCAGGTGTATCAGAAGATACTCCCGCTCGAACCGATGGCGCGCCTCGCGGAGCGAGGCGGTTCGCCAGACCCCGGCCGCCCGCGAACCCTCCTCGTCGCGGATCGAGCGGGCCTCCAGCGCCGGCTCGACGTCCGCGGGGCGGATGACGTCATCCGCGACCATGATCACTAACCGCTCGATCACGTTCTTCAACTCCCGCACGTTGCCCGGCCACGGGTGCTGCAAGAACAGGTCCATCGCCTCCGCCGCGAGGCTCTTCTCCCGCTTCCCGTATTCCACGCAAAAGCCCTTGAGGAAGTGCCGGGCGAGGAGGGGAATATCCTCGGGGCGATCCCGCAGGGGGGGGACCTCGATGGGGATGACGTTGAGGCGGTAATAGAGGTCCTCCCGGAATCGACCCCCGCGTGTCTCGTCCTCCAGATCCTTGTTCGAGGCGGCGATGACCCGGACGTCCACCCGGATCGGCTCCGTCCCCCCGACGCGTTCAAAGGTCTGCTCCTGGAGGACGCGCAGCACTTTGGCCTGCGTCCGGAGACTCATGTCGCCCACCTCGTCGAGAAAAATGGTGCCGCCGTCGGCGAGCTCGAACTTGCCCCGGCGGGCGGTGAGCGCTCCGGTAAACGCCCCCTTCTCGTGGCCGAATAATTCGCTCTCGATGAGTTCGTCAGGAATGGCGGCGCAGTTAACCTCCACGAAGGGCTTGTCCCGCCTGAGGCTCGCCTGATGGATGGCCCGTGCGATCAGCTCCTTGCCCGTTCCGCTCTCTCCGCGGATGAGGATCCGGCCGTGGCTCGGCGCCACCGACTCGACCTGCTTCAGGATTCTCTGGATTGCCGGACCTTCGCCCACGATCTCGTACCGCCGCTCGAGATGCTGTCGTAATGCCTGATTCTCCCGCAGGAGACGCTGCTGTTCCAGGGCGTGGCGGACCGCCAGCAGGGTCCGTTCGATAGTCGGCGGCTTCTCGATAAAGTCATAGGCGCCCATCTTGACCGCGCGGACCGCCGTCTCGATGGTCCCGTGCCCCGAAATCATGATCACCGGCGTCTCGGGCAGCATCCCCTTAAGCAGGTCGAGGACCTGCAACCCATCCATGCCCGGCAGCCAGATGTCCAGGATCACCAGGTCTGGGGGCGTGCGCTTTACTTCGGCCAGCGCCACTTCCCCGCTGTGTGCGGTCCGGACGCGATACCCTTCATCGGTGAGAATATCTTCGATGACCTTGAGGATGTTAGGTTCGTCGTCGATGACGAGGATGTCCTCTCGCGGCATGGCCGGCCTCACACCACCTCAGCCACCACGGGCAGGGCGGGAAATTCCATGATCATCCGGGTGCCTCGAGGGTGATTTGCTTCGACCCGAATCGTCCCGCTGTGCTCCGCCACAATGCGGTACACGATGGCGAGCCCCAGGCCGGTCCCGGACGTCTTGGTGGAGAAATACGGGAGGAAGAGCCGGTCGCGGTCCTCGGCAGGGATGCCGGGTCCGGTATCGGTCACCTCCAGGTGGACTTTCCCTTCGTCGGGGAGATAGTGCGTCCGCAGGTAGATCTGTCCCGCGTCCCCCACCGCTGCCACCGCATTGTCCACCAGATTCACGAGCGCGCGCTTCATGTGATCGGGGTCGAAGTTCACGGCGGGTACCTGGGGATCGAGCTCGGCAGTGAGCACAATACCGCGTGTGATCCCGGAGTACAGGTCGAGGACCTTGGCGATCAAGGCGTGGAGGTCGCCGGGTCGGGGAACCGACATCGGCATGCGGGCGTATCGCGAGAACTCGTCCACCAAGGCCTTCAGCGCGTCCACCTCGTGAATGATGGTTTGGGTGCACTGGTCAAAGACCTCGGCAAATTCGGCCGAGCGCTCCGCGAACTTCTTCCGAAGGCGCTGGGTGGACAGCTTGATGGGCGTCAAGGGGTTTTTGATTTCATGGGTCATCCGGCGGGCGACCTCCCCCCACGCCATGGCCTGTTGAGCGCGGATGACCTGGGTGATGTCATCGAACACCACCACCATGCCGAGATACTGGCCCTCGCGATCTCGGAGGCTGGACACATTCACCACAAAGGTCGCCCCGCGACCGAGGAGGGAAAGGGTCACCTGCTCATTCACGGTTCCCCGCCCCTCGCGCACCATGCGGTCCATGAGGCGGCAGAGGGGAGTGAGCGGGTCTGCGGCGAAGACGGTGCGATAATGGCGGTGGAGGGCCTCCGCCGGATGGAGATCCAGCATCCGCGATGCGGCGCGGTTCACCGTGTTCACCAGGCCCTCGGCGTCCACCGAGAGCACGCCGGCGCCGATGCTCTCCAGCACCGTCTCCATATACGCCCGCCGCTGATTCAGCTCGACATTGGTCCGCTGCAGGTGCCGGTTCGTCTCCGTCAGCTCCAGCTCCCCCCGATGCAGGTCCTCGGTCATGCGGTTGAAAGAGTCCACCAGCATCCCGATTTCATCGTCGGCCTCAACCCGCACCCGATATTCGAGGTTGCCGGCGGCCACGGCCCGCGTCCCTTCGGCCAGCTCCTGAATGGGGACGGTGATCCGCCGCGCCATGTGCACCCCGACCCAGACGGCCGCGAAGATGATCACCAAGGTGACCATCAGGAAGAGCATGATGTAGATCCCCTTGATGGGGTTTTTGAGCATCTTCAGCTGCTTGTACTCCTTGATCCCGGTGGTGATGTCGGTCGCCTTCTGCCCCATCCCGCCCGGAATGAGATACCCGACGGCCGCGGCCCCGACGACCTCGCCCTTCTCCGCGGGGACCACGATGGGCACGATCCCCCGCACGAGATCCCCGTGCCAGGTCGACTGGATGACCGATTGCTCCCGTCCGGCCAGCGCCCGCCGGACCAGCGGTGACGCCCCCCCGAGCGCGGGATCATCCTCGGGCGCCTCCCCCGACGTGACCCGTACCCGCTCTCGTCCCTTGCGGTCGAAGATCTGGACAACGGCCATTTCGGATTCCTGTAGCTTTTCCTTGGCGACCCGATGGAGGTAGGGCTCGCTCGCGTCCAGGAGCCCCTCGTCGGCGATCCGGCGGGCGATCTGGCGGGCAACCCCCAGGGCCCGGTCATGCACCGTCCGGTAGTAGGTTTCCGCCACGTCCAGTGATCGTTCCAGGGATTCCTCCACCTGGATATTGAACCAGCTGTCCACGCTGGTCGTGATGAGATTGGAGGCGACGAGAAAGAGGAGGGCGGCCGGGAGCAAGGCAAGGCTCAGAACGGTCACGACGAGCTTGACCCGGAACTTGGACCCCAGGAGGTTATAGCGGCGCTCGAGATAGATCTTGAACAGATTCCGGAAGAGCAGGAGGATGAGGAGGATGAGGAGGATGAGATTCACATTGACCAAGGCGAAGATCAGGATATTGCTGGGAATGGGGGAGGGGAAGCGGAGTTGTTGGATGAGGACCTGGACCGCGGTGAGGACCGTGATCAGTCCGAGCACGACGGCGATAATAAGGCGCGTGCGTCTCCGCCGCTGCCCACTGTCGCTGCTGCCAGGCTCTCCCATGCCCACCCCTCCGGGGTCGATCCGCCCGTGCTGTGCGGACACCGCGGGGTCCCGAGGCGATCATCACTGACGCCCCGCGATGGCTCAATAACTATAGCGAAAACCGGAAGGTTCTGACAAGGAGAAACGCCCCTAGAGGGCCGGGGAGCCCAGGGGCTTCGGGGAGGGAGACAGGGGGAAGCGGTGCGACCGGGGAGCCGCCACGACACATCGGGAAACGTGATCCGATTCGAGGTGGCGCTGGATTTCCTTGACCAGGGCGGTGTGCAGCAGATGGCCCGCCCCCTTGGCCACCACCGTCCCCTGGAGCGGGCGCCCCAGCAGGTAGAGGTCGCCGATGAGATCCAACACTTTGTGACGAATCAACTCGTTATCGAATCGGAGAGCGTTGAGGGCCCCCTCCTCGCCGATGACCACCGCGTTCTCCAGCGAACCGCCGAGGGCCAGGCCGCGCTGCCACAACGACTCGACGTCCCGGAGAAATCCGTACGTCCGCGAGGGGGCGATCTCTCTGATGAAGTTGCGCCGGGTGATTGGCAGCTCGATCGATTGCTCACGGAAACGGGGATGGTCGAAGGACATGAAGTACTGGATGCGGAATCGCCTCGAGGGGAGTATCTCGATGCTCCGGCCCCCGATGTCGATCAGGAGCGGCTTGGTCACCCGGATGTACGTCTTGGGGACGTAATGTCTCCGGATCCCCGCCTGGAGCAGGAGGTCGATGAATGGCGCCGCGCTCCCGTCCATGATGGGTACCTCGGGTCCCGAGATCTCGACCACGAGGTTGTCGATCCCGAGGCCTGCAAGCGCGGCGAGCAGGTGTTCCACGGTCTTGACCTCGACCCCGGCCTTTCCGAGCGTCGTCGCATAGTGCACGTCAAGGATATTCTCGGGCCGCGCCTCGATGACGGGCGCACCAGGAAGATCAACCCGGCGGAAGAGGATTCCCGAGTCCGGTGCCGCGGGCCGCATCGTCACCGCGACCTCCCGGCCGGTATGGAGCCCAATGCCCGAGCAATGAATCGGCTCCCCGATCGTTTTCTGCCGGCCCACGCCTCTCTCCCGTTTTGTACCGCTGGTTCAGACGCAGAACAGTTCCTGGTGGGACGGCTCATCCTGTGCAAGGCCCATACCAATGGCCTGCCAGTTTCTGTTTGGAGAAAAACCTTTTAAATCCAAATAGATATGACTTGAAACCATGAAAACGGCCCGACGTATGTGGCTTTATTGCAACAGTATCAAGGGCAACAGTGGAAGGAGGGCCACAGTGAGGCGTCAGTCGGCGCGCCACGCCTGTATCAAGATGCGGGCAAGGACGTCGCGGCACTCGGGGTCCCGGACGGGACGAAGGACCTCTTCGAGGCGCTTCTCCAGCTCAGGGGAAAGGGAGGCGTCTGCCGTGCGCGAGCCCGATTGCGGTCGAGCGGGGGGGGCGGCGGGGGTGCCGAGGGTGAAGAAGATGTCTCGGACGATCCGGGAACCAAGGTGAGACGCGAGTCCCGCGAGGATCGCGGGCTTGAGCATGGTGAGCTGCTGCAGCCACACCGAATCCCCAACGATCACCTGAAGACGGCCCTGCCGCAAGAGCCCCGGATGGGTCCGCCGGGCCACTTCCTCACCGACGACCTGCGGCCACACGCGGGGGATGAGAACGCTCGCCAGGCCGCCCTCCAGCCCGAGCCGGTCGAGCGTCGCCTCCAAGCCTTTGTGCAGAGGGGTAAAGCTCGAGCGACTCACTCGGACCCCTTCCCCCTATCGGGCGTGGCCCGTTTGGAGCGCTCGCCGACGGCGGCGTCGATCGCTCGGTTGGCCAGCCAATCGGCCCGCGCATTCATCCCTCGATCCACGTGGGCGATCTCCACCACATCGAAAGACCGGAGGAGCCTCTGGACCTGCCCATAGAACTCCCGCAAGCGCGGATTCTTGACCCGGTACTCTCCCCGGATCTGGCGCACGAGGAGCTCCGAGTCGGAGAAGACCTTCACGGCCGCATAGCCCAGCTCGCGGGCCTTGCGCAATCCGAAGAGTAAGGCCTCGTATTCGGCCACGTTGTTGGTTGCATCCCCGACATACGCCTGGTGCTCCTCCCGGAAATCACCCGCTTCGTCCCAGAGCACCACCCCGATCCCGGCCGGTCCCGGATTGCCCCGGGCCGCCCCATCGATATGCAGGATAAGCGATCGCGCTCCCGGCTGAGGAGCCCGGCGGGAGTCGACCATCTGCAGGAGCAGGTGGGAGGCCTCCTTTAAGGCCATGCGAAGAGCGGCAGGGGTCAAATCCGGGATGTCCCCGCTCACCTTGGCCAGGCCTTCGGAATGGGCCATCGCATCGAGGATGTCGGCGAGTCGGCGGGGATCCATGTCACCCCTTCCAGTAGAGGATCCGCTGGCAGTTGGCACAGGTGATGAGGACCTCCCCCTTGCGAAGCTCATTGTACGTCTGCGGCGTCAGGGCCACATGGCACCCGAGACAGGACCCATCCCTGACCGGTGCGACCGCCAGGCCCCCGCGGCTCCGCAAGAGGCGCTGGTAGCTCTGCAGCAGTCCGGCCTCCAGTCGGCTCGCCTGACGGCGTCGCTCCTCCTGCAGCCGCTCCAGCTCTCCCTGGAGGCGCTTCAACGTCTCTTCCTTGGCGGTCCGCTGCTCGCCACACCACGTCTCCCGCTCGCGAAAGCGAGCCGACTCCTCGCGGACGGCCGTCTGGGCTGATTCGATGTGATCGAAGAGTTCGAGGATTTCGTCCTCAAGCGTCGAGCGGCGGTCTTTCAGCCCTTCGATTTCCTTCAGGACCGCAGCGTACTCCTGGTTGGTCTTGACCTCGAAGAGGCGTGCCTGGCGTTTCCGCTGGTCCGCCGTCACGTCCTCCAGCTCGCGCTCCTTGCGGCGCCGGAGCTGCTCGAGTGTGCCCAGGCGCTCGCGCCCCTGCTCCCATGCCCCCCGGGAGCTCTCCAGCTCCTGCTCCAAGTGCGCGATCTCCAGCGGAACCTTTTGCACCTCCCTCTGGAGCCTGGCAATCTCCAGATCGAGCGTCTGCAAATCGACTACCTGCGCCAGATCCTCCCGCACGTCTCTCCTCGGTTCGGGGGTGATGGTTCAGGGTTCAGGGTCGCTCGGCACACCTCCGAGGAGTGTCTCTTCTCTCCCGCTGCACCCTGAACGCTGAACCCTGCACTGCCTGTGGTGGGCCCACCTGGATTCGAACCAGGGACCGTCCGGTTATGAGCCGGTGGCTCTGACCGCTGAGCTATGGGCCCAACGCGGTTCACGGTTCATGGTTCAGCGTTCACGGACGAAGATGACGGGACCCGCTCCCCCCCGCCCTGAACTGTGAACCGTGAACTGTGAACGGGTTGCCGCAAGGGCGGCAACTCAGGAATCCACGAAGCTCCGGAGCTTCCGCCCCCGGGTGGGATGGCGCAGTTTCCGCAGCGCCTTCGCTTCAATCTGCCGGATCCGTTCCCGGGTCACGTCGAACTGCTGCCCCACCTCCTCCAGGGTGTGGTCCACGCCGTCGCCGATGCCGAACCGGAGGCGCAGCACCTTGCGCTCCCGGTCGGTCAAGGTGCTGAGGACCTCCTCCGTCTGCGACCCCAGGTTGATCCCGATGAAGGCATCGAGTGGAGACACCGCTCCCTTGTCCTCGATGAAATCCCCGAGGTGCGAATCTTCCTCCTCCCCGATGGGGGTCTCGAGCGAGATCGGCTCCTGCGCGATCTTGAGGACCTTGCGGACCTTGTCCACGGGGAGATCGATCTTCAGGGCAATCTCTTCCGGGGTGGGCTCCCGTCCATACTCCTGGACCAGCTGGCGGGAGGCGCGGATGAGCTTGTTGATCGTCTCGATCATGTGGACCGGGATCCGGATGGTCCGGGCCTGATCGGCGATGGCCCGGGTGATGGCCTGGCGAATCCACCAGGTGGCATAGGTGGAGAACTTGTAGCCGCGCTGGTACTCGAACTTCTCCACCGCCCGCATGAGACCGATATTCCCCTCCTGGATCAGATCCAGGAACTGCAGCCCCCGGTTCGTGTACTTCTTCGCGATGGAGATCACGAGGCGGAGGTTGGCTTCCACCATCTCCCGCTTGGCCTCGAGCGCCTTCCGTTCCCCGCGACTGATCGCCCCGAGCAGCTCGTGCAGCTCATGGGAGCTGGCGCCCCCTTCCTGCTCGGCGCGCACCACCTTCTTATCAATCACCTGAATCTGCCGTTCCATCTCCTCGAGTTTATCCCGGGAGAACTTGGTCCGCCGCATCAGCGTCCGCATCGAGACGCCGTTCCCCAGGGCCGTCTCGGTGACCAGTTTGAAGTTGGCGGCGCTCAAGCGGGCGGTCCGCCTGGCCTCGCGCATCTCCTGTTCGGCCTTCTCGATCCGCTCCAGGATACTCCGCATACGGGCGACGATCCGTTCGATGACCCGCTGGTTGAGATTGAGCTGCCGCAGCCGCTCGGCCTGCTGGCGCCGCCGTTCCTGAGTCTCCTCACGCAACCGGTCCGCCCGCTTGACGCTGCCGTGCTGCTCGGCCCGCTCGAACCGCTTTACCAGGTCCTCGATCCTGTCCTGATCCTGCCGCAGGCCCTTCAGGATCGGCGCAATTTCAGCAACCAGCTCCTTCTCCTTCTGCTCCGAGAGCTCGTCAAAGTCGTTGAACGCGATGAGATCGGACACGCGCAGCCGCCCCTGGAGCAACCGCTCTCCCAGGAAGACCACTTCCCGGACGGCAATCCCGGCCCGGCAAACGGCCTCGCTCACCTCGCGGCGTCCCTCTTCGATCCGCTTGGCGATCCCGATCTCCCCCTCCCGGGACAAGAGCGGGGTCTTCCCCATCTCCCGGAGATACATCCGGACGGGATCATCGGTCCGACCCACCGGCGCAGGGGAGAGGTCTACCTCCGACTCGGCCCCGCCCGCCGGGTGGGCAGGTCCCTTCTTCGCCTCCGGCTGCCCCGCCTCGCGGGGGGTCTCGATGACCTCGATGTCCATCTCATCCAGGCCGCTGAGAATCCGATCAATTTCCTCGGCGGACGTCACGTCTTCCGGGAGATAGCTGTTGATCTCCGCGTAGGTGAGATACCCCTTCTTCTTCCCCAGATTGATGAGGGCCCTGAGCTCTTCCCCTCTCCCCTCGTTCTTCATGCTGACCTATCCCCCTTATGTATCCGTGCGGATTCCCTCGTGTTCACGCCGGTCCGGGGCGTCCCCATAAGGGATAATATAGTCCGTTTCCGGGATTCGGCCACCGGCGACCGCCTGTTTTTGCTCAAGCAGCGCTTTCACCCGGGCGAAGTCCCCCGCCTCCCGGGCCTTCCTGAGTTCCCCTTGGATCTCTTGAAGCTTCAAACGGAGGAGACAGTCTTGGACCATCCGGTGCGGATCCATGAACTCTCCCCCGTCGTGAACGAAGAGTTCCGCCCCTACTTGGCGGACGTCAGGATCGGGGTGGTGACAGAGACTGCGGGCCAGTGCCTCCTCGCTGCCCGTGTACTCGCGCAGGAACCGGAGAATCGATCGGAGGGGGGAGGCGGACAGCTCCTCGCCCCGCAGGCTTCGCCACACCATCGACCGCACCTCAGGAAAAAGGAGGCAGATTTGGACCAGGGTCTTCTCCACCGGCGGCAGCGCCGGGGGCGGCGGCGGGGACGCGCCAGGGGCGGCCACCGCCGAGGCAAGGCGGGTGAGTTCCCCCACCACCGACGTCTCGGAGACCCCCAACCGCTCGGCCAGCTTCTGGATGTACTTCGCTCTCCGGACCCCTTCGGGCATCAGGGCGATCAGCCGCACAACCTGGCGGGCCGCCGCCGCCTTCTCGTCGACGCCCTCGAGACCGGTCTGCTCCTCTGCGCGGGCCAGGAGAAAGTCCACCATATCCTGGGCGGCATGAAGGCGTTCCGCCAGTGCCTCCCTCCCGCATTCCCGGACGTAGGTATCGGGATCTTTCCCCTGGGGGAGCACGACCACGCCGACACCCATCTCTTCGGCGACCAAGAGCTCGAGCCCGCGCCAGGCCGCCTGCACCCCCGCCGGGTCGGGATCGAAGACGAGGTTCACCTTCCCCGTATACCGCCGCAAGAGGCCCACTTGCTCGGCGGTCAAGGCGGTCCCGAGCGGCGCCACGGTCTGGGGAAAGCCGGCGGTGTGGAGGGAGATCGCATCGAAGTATCCCTCCACGACCAGCGCCACCTTTGCCTCCCGGATAGCCCGGGACGCCAGATGGAGCGCGTACAGGTGCACCCCCTTTCTGTAGATGGGCGTCTCTGGGGAGTTCATGTACTTGGGCTGCTGGTCGCCCATCGCCCGGCCGCCGAACCCGACGATCTTGCCGGTGGAATCAAAGATCGGAATCATCACGCGATCCCGAAACCGGTCGTAGTATCCCTTCCCCCCCTGCCTCGGCAGCACCAGTCCGGCCGTCTCGACCTGCCGGGGCGTGAAGCCCCGTTTGGTCAGCTCCCGCAGGAGGCCCTCCCATTCCGGGCCGACGTACCCCAGCTGGAACCGTGCGACGAGATCGTCGCCCACACCCCGCCGGGCGAGATACTCCCGCGCCTGGGCCCCCTCCGGACCGCCCAAGGCATTCCGGAAGTAGTCGCACGCCACCCGCTGAAGCTCGAAGAGCTTGAGGAGGCCGTCCCCGTGCCGGGAGCGGCCCCGCTCGGGCAGCGGGACCCCGGCGCGCTCCGCCAGATGGCGAACCGCCTCGGGGAAGGTGAATCCCTCCCGCCGCATCAGGAATCGAAAGACGTCCCCTCCTTCTCCGCATCCGAAGCAATAGAAGATCTGCCGCTCCGGATTGACGGTGAAGGACGGGGTTTTTTCGTTGTGGAAAGGGCAGAGGGCGCGGTAATACTTCCCGGTCTGCTTCAAAGGGAGATAGCCCTCGACCACCTCGACGATGTTCGAGGTCCGGAGAATCTTCTCGATGACTTCCTCGGGAATGAAGGCCATGGTCTCCCTCGTCACCGCTCCTTGAGCGCCGCGACGGTCGCGCCGCTGCCCCCCTCGTTGAGCTCGGCGAGGCGGTACTCTTCGACGAGCGGGTGGGCGGCCAGAAACTGGTGCACCCCTTTCCGGAGCGCCCCCGTCCCCTTGCCATGGATCACCCGCACCTGCCGGAGACCCTGCAGGAAGGCGGCATCCAGATACTTCTCGAGCCGCCGGCTCGACTCCTCGACCGTGCATCCGACCAGGTTGATCTCCGGGGAGATGGGGTCGGTCGTCTCCACGAAGAAGGGGACCGTGCACTCGGGACGTCCCGGTGACGGAGCCGGATGGAGCGCTGCGACGGGCAAATGCACCCGGCCGATGCCGAGCTCGACCTCGACCGTCCCCTGGGGCGAGACTTCGGTGAGCACGCGCCCCTCACGGCCGAGCCCCGCGACCCGGACCCATCGGCCGGGGCCGATGTCGGCGCTCGGCCGCGGCGCAGGGATCGGAGCCGCTGCGGTCGCCTCCACTTCTTTACTCAAAACCTCCAGTCCTCGACGGAAGGTCCGGGCCTCCTCGGGTTGGGCCGACCGGTCCGTGAGCGCGCGAATGAGACCCTCGCCCCGCTCCCGGAGATCGGCCACGACCTGCCTCGCTTCCTCCCGCGCCCGACGTGTCAGAATCCCGGCCTGCTCGCGGAGCCGTCCCAGCAGGTCCGCCGCCTCCCGCGCGAGGGCGCCCGCCTGCGTGACCCCGCGCTCCAACCGCGCCCTCAGGCCTTCGATCCGCTGCCGCTCCTCCTCCAGCACCTCGATAAGGGCCTGCGCCTGTCGGTGCCCCTCGGGAAGGATCCCGCGCGCCCGCTTGAGGATCTCGGCCGGCAAACCGAGGCGTCCGGCGATCTCCAGCCCGTAACTCTGCCCGGGGAGGCCGCGCCGTATGCGGTACCGGGGCACGAGGAGCTCGGGATCGATCTCCACGCTCGCGTTCTCGACACCGGCCGTGACGGCGGCAAAGGCCTTGATTGCCTCGAGATGGGTGGCCGCGATCACCGACGCCCCACGCTCCCGCAGGAATTCCAGAATGGCGATGCCGAGGGCCGCCCCATCCGCCGGATCCGTCCCGGCCCCGAGCTCATCGAGCAGGACCAACGTCTCGGGCCCGGCACGGTCCAGGATCCTGACGATCTGACCCATGTGGGACGAGAAGGTGCTCAGGCTCTCGGCGATACTCTGCTCATCCCCGATATCGGCCAAGACCGCGCCGTAGCACGGCACCTGGCTGTCCGCAGAGGCCGGGATGGGGAGGCCAGAGAGCGCCATCACCGTGAGGATTCCGGCGGTCTTGAGGGCCACCGTTTTTCCGCCCGTGTTCGGTCCGCTGATCACCAGGACGGAGAAGGCCCCGCCGACTTCGAGATCGATGGGGACGGCGTCCCGCGCACCTGGCACCCCTGCCTCGTCGCTCGCGCGCCCGATGACGAGGAATGGATGGCGGGCCTGATACAGGATGAGACGGCGGTCCTCGGTGACGCGCGGGATGTGGGCCGTGAGGCGGACGGCGAGGCGTCCCGTCGCGAGGAGCAGGTCGAGACCGGCGAGGCATTCGAGGAGGTCCCGGATCCTTTCCGTCTCACGCCTCACCTGGGCGGTCAAGGACAGGAGTACCTTCTGCACCTCCTCCTCTTCCCGGCCCTCCAGGACGCGGAGGCGATTGTTCATCTCCACGACCGGGGTCGGCTCGAGGAACAGGGTCTGGCCGCTCCCCGATTGATCCTGGACGATGCCCCGAATCTGACTCTTCGCCGCAGCCTTTACCGGGATCACGTACCGCTGGTTGCGGATGGTGATGATAGCCTCGGCGAGCGCCGACTGATAGGCCGGGGAGGTCAGGTACCGCTCGAGCTTGGCGACGACGGCCTTCCGAAGGGCGCGCATCTCGCGCCGTGCGGCGGACAGTCCCGGGCTGGCGGTATCGGCCACCCCCTTTTCTGGGGTGATCGCCTCCGCGATCGCCGCGCACAAGGCCTCCGGGGGGGTGAGGCTGCTCGCCCGCTTCCAGAGGAGGGGGGCCGCATCCTTCGCGCGGCGGAAGAAGGTCCTGAGGCGGTGGGCCGCCGTCACTGTCTCATAGATCTCCCACAGCGCGCCCGGCTCAAGGGCGGCCCCCTCGAGCCTGGCGCGGGCCAGATGCGGCCGGATGTCGCTCACGCCGGCGAACGGGGGCTCCTCCGCGCGATCGAGGAGCGCCTTCATCTCGCCCGCCTCGGCCAAGGCCTCCCGCACCCGCGTGGGGTCCTTCAGCGGGCGCACGTCAGCCCCCCGTTCTTTGCCGAGCGGAGTGGCGGCCCCCTCCCGGAGAAAGTCCAGGATGCCGGCGAACTCTAGCGCGGTCCGGGAGCGCTCATCCATCTGCCCATCGCTCCAGGAACACATCGAGGGACCCTGAAACGAGTCCCTCGATCCGTCGTCTGTCTCGTGTCTGATGCGAGGCGCGTCATCCTGCCCCCGAAAGCTCCTGTCGGACCAGTTGGCTGACCACCTTTCCCTCGGCCCGCCCCGCCACCCGGGGCATGAGGTAGGTCATGACCTTCCCCATGTCCTTCATCGAAACGGCTCCCGTGGCGGCAATCGCCTCCTTCACCGTGGCCAACAGCTCGTCGGGGGGCATCGCGCGTGGGAGGAATTGTTCGAGGACCTGAAGCTCCGCCTCTTCCTTCCGGGCGAGATCTTCACGTCCTCCTTGCCGGAACTGTGGGATCGCTTCTTTGCGCTGGTTACATTCCTTGACGATGACCTGAAGGATCTCGGGTTCGGTGAGCTCTCCTCGTCGCTCTACCTCGCGGTTCTTGAGGGCGGTCAGCAGCAGACGGAGGGTCGAGGCCTCCACCTTCCGGCCGGCCTTCAAGGCGGCCTGAAGGTCGCGATGGAGGCGCTCCGTGAACTCCATCCTACTCCTGAATCATCCGCATCTTCTTGAGCATCTTCTTCCGGGCGGCGAGAGCCTTCTTCTTGCGGCGGACGCTGGGCTTCTCGTAATGTTGGCGCTTGCGCATCTCGGACAGAACCCCAGCCTTCTCCACCTGCTTCTTGAAGCGCCGGAGCGCACTCTCGAAGCTCTCGTCCTCCCGGACGAGCACCGTGGTCACCGCTGACACCTCCCACCTGTATGTATTTTTCGATAGATGCAATACGTGATGCCGTGGTGATTCAGGGCAGTACAAAAATAAGCTAAGACATCCTCCCTGTGGTGTCAATGCCTTTTTGAGCCCTTCCCCTGCCTCTTTTTTCGCCCGTGTGCCCTCCTCCTCCCCACGCGCGATTCAAACTCTTCCCACACCTCTTCTAAACGAATGCCGCAGGCCGCGAGGAGGACCAACGTATGGAACCAGAGGTCGGTCACCTCGTGCACGATCTCGCGCGGCCGACCCCCCGTGACGCTGACGAGGACCTCGGCAGCCTCCTCGCCGATCTTTTTCAAGATCTGGCTCTTTCCCCGCGCAAAGAGGGAGGCCACGTAGGAACCCGGGGGGCGGCGCCGCTTGCGGTCGAGGATGGTGCGATAGACCGCATCGAGGATCCGGACCGAGGGACCATACACCGCTTCAGGACGAACAACCTGCGCTGCGACGGGGCGGGACGGAACGAGGGTCCGCCTGAGCTTCCGGAAGAAGCAGGACCGATACCCGAGATGGCAGGCGGCGCTCTCCTGGAGCACCTGCAGCAGCAGGGTGTCCCCGTCGCAGTCAAGCCGGACCTCTCCGACCCGCTGCCCATGCCCTGATTCCTCCCCCTTCCTCCACAACCGCCCCCGTGACCGGCTGAAGTAATGCGCCAGGCCGCTCTGCAGGGTCTTCCGGAGGGCCTCCCGATTCATATACGCCATCATCAAGACCTGGCCTGTCTCGACATCCTGCGCGATGGCCGGAATCAGGCCATCCTTGCCAAATTTCACGCTTCCCGCCATTTTGCTCACCAGAAGCCCTCCCAGTTGACGGCGCAGGAATCACCCATCGCAGCCGCTCGTTCACGGTTCACAGTTCACTGTTCACGGAAAATACCAAAAGGCCAGGGTCCGGATTGCCAGGTTTGAGCCCGCATAGTTTTCAACACCGTGAACCCTGAACTGTGAACTGTGAACCAAGGCTCCAATTGGGCCTTACAGGCGCACGGGGATGCCCCGTTCCTTCAGGTAGGCCTTGACATCCGCCACGGAAATCTCCCGGAAGTGGAAGATCGAGGCGGCCAGGGCCGCATCGGCCTTGCCAGTGGCGAGGGCCTCGAACAGATGCTCGACCGTCCCGGCCCCCCCGGAGGCAATCACCGGGACCTCGACGCCCTCGGCGACCGCGCGCGTCAATTCGAGATCGTACCCTTCGCGCGTCCCGTCCCGATCCATGCTGGTCAGGAGTATTTCCCCCGCGCCCGCCGCCGCCCCCCGCGCGGCCCAATCCACCGCATCCAGCCCCGTTGGCGTCCGGCCGCCGTGAATGTACACCTCCCACGCTGGTTCGAGGACTGAGGACTGAGGACCGAGGTTTCCCGGATCTTTCCCGGACGTTGCACGTTGAACGTTGGACATTGGACGCCTCTTGGCGTCGATGGCGAGCACGATGCACTGGCTGCCGAACCGCTCAGCCGCGTCCCGGATGAGCCGCGGATTCTGCACCGCGGCGGTGTTGAGGGAGACCTTATCCGCGCCGGCCAGCAGCAGGGCGCGGATATCCTCCAGTTCCCGGATGCCCCCGCCGACGGTCAGGGGGGTGAAGGCCCGTTCGGCCGTCTTCCCGACCACGTCGATCAGGATCCTGCGCCGCTCCGCCGACGCGGTGATGTCGAGGAAGACCAGCTCATCGGCCCCCTCCCCATCGTACCGTTCGGCCACCTCGGCCGGATCCCCGGCGTCCCTGAGATCCACGAACCGCGTCCCCTTCACCACCCGGCCGTCCTTGACATCGAGACAGGGGATCACCCGCTTCGCTAGCATCGCCGCCCCGTCTCCCCCGCCGCGACCCGCAGCGCCGTCTCGAGGTCGATCGCACCGCTGTACAGGGCCTTGCCCAGGATGGCTCCCGCCACGCCCCGGATGCCGCGAAGCCGCCGGATGTCTTCCACCGAGGCGATGCCGCCCGAGGCGAAGACCGGATGACGGCTCCGCCTGGTGATCGCCTCCAGCCCGGCGAAATTGGGGCCCGCCAAGGTCCCGTCCTTCACGATGTCCGTGTACAGGATCGCGGCCAGCTCCAAGGCGGCCACCCGCTCGACCACCTCATCGACCGCGTGATCCGAGAGTTCACGCCATCCCTTGACGGCCACCTTCCCGTCGCGGGCGTCCAGGGCGAGGATGATCCGGCGCGGGAAGGCCGCAGAGACCCTGTCGAGAAAATCCGGGTCGAGGATCGCCGAGGTCCCGACCACGGCCATGGCGACCCCCGCCTCGAAGGCCGCCTCGACGGTTTCCGGCGTCCGGAGCCCTCCCCCGGCCTGGACGGGAATCCGAACCGCCCTGGCGACTGCGCCGATCACGGATCCCTGTTTGGGGGTCCCGGCAAAGGCCCCGTCCAAGTCAACCACGTGGAGTCGCGGCGCCCCCTTCTCCTCCCACGCCTTCGCCACCGTCACCGGATCCTCCGCGTACACCGTCTCTCGCGCCGGATCCCCCTGGGTGAGCCGCACGGCCCGACCGTCCTTGATGTCGATGGCCGGAATGATCAACATGGCAATGGCTCCACAGCTGTCAGCCATCAGCTATCAGCAGCTACTCGAATATCAATCCTTTGCTGACAGCGGACAGCTGACTGCGCTACTGGGCGGCCAGCCTCCCAAAGTTGGCGAGGAGCCTCAGCCCCAGGGCCTGGCTCTTCTCGGGATGGAACTGCGTGGCGAAGAGGTTGTCTCGCCAGATCAGGGACGTAAACGGAATGCCGTACTCGGTGACGCCGGCCGCCACCCCGTCGTCCTCGGGGTCCACATAGAAGGAGTGGACGAAGTAGAAGTAGGAGCCGTCCGGTATACCCTCCATGATCGGAGCGTCGCGCCTGAGATACACGCGGTTCCACCCCATGTGGGGGACTTTCAGGACTGAGGACTGAGGACTGAGGGATGAGGACGGGGCAGTTCCAGGGAAGCGGCGCACCCGTCCCCGGAGGAGATCGAGGCCCTTGTGCAGGCCGAACTCCTCGCTCTCCGAAAACAGGAAGTGCAGCCCCAGGCAGATCCCGAGGACCGGCTTGCCGGATTCGATGGCGTGACGGATCGGATCGATGAACCCTGCCCGTTCGAGGGTGGCGATGCCGTCCGCAAAGGCCCCCACCCCCGGAAGGACGATCCCGGCCGCGTCCCGCAGGTGGGACGGTTCCCGGACCACGCGGGCGGGGACCCCGACCCGCTCGAATCCCTTCTCCACGCTTCGGAGATTGGCGATCCCGCTGTCGATAATCGCAATCACGACGGTTCACCGTTCATGGTTCACAGTTCACAGAGAAGACCCCCGGGCGCATGATCCTCGATTCGGACCGTGAACCGTGAACTGTCAACCGTGAACAAAGGCCCCAGCGGGGCCTGCTAGAGGCGGCCTTTGGTCGAGGGGATCCCTTTGATGCGGTGGTCGAGAGCCGTCGCACTGTCGAGGGCCCGTCCCATCGCCTTGAAGAGCGTCTCCGCCATATGATGCGTGTTCTCACCATACTGGACCCCGATGTGGAGATTCGCCTTCAGGGCCGTCGCGAAGGCCCGGAAGAACTCCTTCAACAGCGCCGCGTCGAATTCACCGATCTTGCCGACCAATCCCTCGGCCCGGTAGGCGAGGTAGGGCCGACCGCCGAGATCCACCGCGACCCACCCGAGGGCATCGTCCATCGGCACCGTGGCCTGCCCGTAGCGGCGAATGTTCGCTCGGTCCCCGAGGGCCCGGCTGAACGCCTCCCCAAGCGCCAGTCCCACGTCCTCCATCGTGTGGTGGGGATCGACCTCCAGATCCCCCTTGCCCCGGAGCATGAGGTTGAAGAGGCCGTGTTTCGCGAGCTGCGCCAGCATGTGATCGAAGAAGGGGAGGCCGGTGCTGATCCGGTACCGTCCCTGTCCGTCGAGGGCGAGCTCCACGGTCACATCCGTCTCGCTGGTTCGCCGACGGACGTTCGCCCTGCGGGACCTCGGTTTGGCCTTCACCGCCACGATGCCTCCCTCACGATCCCCGCCGGATGCGAATGGCCCGGGCATGCCCCTCGAGCCCCTCGAGGACCGCCAGGGTCACCGCCGGGTCGGCCAGCCGCTTCAGCCCCGCCTCGGTGAAATGGAGGAGGCTTGTGCGGTGCACGAAATCCTCCACCGACAGCGGTGAGGCGAACCGCGCCGTCCCTCCGGTGGGGAGGACATGATTCGGCCCGGCCAGGTAGTCCCCGAGGGCCTCGGGGGAAAAGGCCCCGAGGAAGACGGCGCCCGCGTGCCGGACCCGGTCGAGGTGGGACCACGGATCCTGACAGTGGAGCTCCACGTGCTCGGGGGCGATGCTGTTGACCAGGGCGAAGGCGGCGTCCAGGGTCGAGACGATGAGCATCGCGCCGTTCGTCGCGAGGCTCGCCTCGGCGATCCCACGGCGGGGCAGGGCGGCGAGCTGCCGCTGCAGTTCCGCCACCACGCCTGCGGCCAGCGTCTCGCTCACCGTGATGCAGAGGGGCATCGCCATCTCATCGTGCTCGGCTTGGGCGAGGAGATCGGCGGCAATATAGGCGGGATCGCC
>DASRUH010000059.1:0-2193 GCA_035655535.1 Methylomirabilis sp. (SeqCode) | reverse complement strand
AGATGCCGGTCGTCCTCCGACCGATCCTGGAAGGCCGCGCCGATCTGGTGGTCGGATCACGGGTGGACGGCCGGGCCGAAGAGGGGGCGCTCACGCCGCATCAGCGCTTCGGCAACCGGCTCGTCACGTGGATGCTTCGGCGGCTCTACGGCCTTGCCCTGACGGACATCGGGCCCTTCCGCGCCATCCGGGCGCCGGTCCTCCGGGATCTCGGGATGGAACACCAGACCTACGGATGGCCGGTGGAGATGATCGTCAAGGCGGCCAAGAAGGGTTATCGAGTCGTCAATGTCCCGGTGAGCTGTCGCAAGAGGATCGGGCGGTCAAAGGTGGCAGGGACGATGAAGGGAAGCCTCCTGGCCGGGTATCATCTGCTCTCCACCACCGTGCGGTATGCCTGGAGAAGGTAGGTGATGGGCTTTTCCGTCGGCATCGGCCTCACGAACGAATGCAATCTGCGTTGTCCCCATTGCTACCGGCCGGACATGATGATCGACCGCCTCACGCTGCAGGATGTGCGGCGGGTCTGCGACAGCATCCCGGTGAGGTCCATGAACCTCGGCGTGGGAGAAAACGGCCTCCACCCCCAGTATCACGCCATCCTGGAGTACCTCTGGGGCCGCGGGATCACAACCACGGTCACCTCCAATGGCCTGAGCATCGAGGCCCTCACGGACGAGGGGGTCAAGCGCTTCCACAGCGTGGAGTTCTCGCTGGACTTCCCCACGGAGCAGGAGCATGACGCCTTCCGGGGACGCGGCAACTGGCGGGCGGTCATGGGGTCCATCGAGCGGTGTGCCGACCTCGGCCAGCCGGTCACGGTGACCGCAGTGATGATGAGCATCAACTACGGCCGATTGGCGGAGCTCGCCGCGGTCGCCGCCTCGGTCGGCGCCAACCTCCGCGTCAACATCTATCAGCCCGCGAAGACCGACCGGTTCACCTTGACGTACGCTCAGTTCTGGGATGGGTTCAAGGGTCTGCTGGGCGCGGCGCGACTCGTGACCACCACCGAGCCGGTCTTGGCCGCGGTGCTGGGCCTTGAGGGGTTCGCCGGGCCGGGGTGTGGTCGGTCCACGGTCCGCGTGGCCCCGGACGGGCGAATCCTCCCCTGCACGTACTGGCCCAAGAGCCGCCTGACGCTCGCCGATCTTGCAATCCTCAAAGAGCAGATCGTTCAGGCCCCGGAGTTTTGCGAGGCGAGGCAGGTGCCGCGGGTGTGCGCCGGGTGCCCCTGTCGAGGCGGCTGCGCGGGAAGGCGGGCGCTCGCCGGCGATCTCCACGCCCCCGACCCGTACTGCGCCTTTGCGCGCGGAGATCGCATCGTCATTGACTGGGAGCGGGCGACGGGACAGGATCTCCCGAAGGTCGGCAGCGCCTGCACGACCGTCGTCTCGGCGCGCTAAGGCACGGATGGTGGTTGGTGACTGGTGATTAGTGTTTGGTGACCGTAGGCCTCAGACTGGAGACCGGAGACTGGTGACCGGAGACCGGAGAACCTAGGCTCAAAACTCAGGTCTCCAGTCTCTAGTCTAGTATCTGACCGCTGATTGCTGACGGCCGCCCTTGCTCTCATCGGACGTCGGTCATCGGTCATCAGCGCGGAGGATTCGAGTGGTGAATAGTAGCGAAAAACGGGTCGGGAGCGATGAGATGAGCGAGAGAAAGCGTCCCGCGATGGTGCCGACGCTGCCCCGGACGCTGTATCTCGAGACGACGAACCGGTGCGACTCGAAATGCCAGACGTGCGTCCGGACCTTCCTGACGCTCGAGCCTCCCAAGGACCTCACCCTCGCGGAGCTCAAAGGGATCGTGGACCAGTTCCCCGTCCTCGAGCGCGTCGTCCTGCACGGCGTCGGGGAGCCGCTTTTGAACCGGGAGCTGTTCGCCATGGTTGCGTACGTGAAGGCCAGGGGCGCGACGGTCCTCTTCAATTCGGACGCCATCGCGCTCACGCCGACGCGGGCCCGCCAGCTCATCGAGAGCCGCCTGGACGAATTCCGGGTCTCGATGGACGCCGCGTCCCGGGAGATGTACGCGCGGATCCGGGGCGTTGATCAGTTCGACCGGGTCCTCGAGAACGTGCGGCAGTTGCTCCAGCTCCAGCACGAGCTCGACGAGCGGACACCGCGGGTGTCCCTGTGGTTCACCGCCATGAAGGCAAACCTCGACGAGTTGCCGGCCTTCGTGCGG
>DASRUH010000058.1:0-5805 GCA_035655535.1 Methylomirabilis sp. (SeqCode) | reverse complement strand
TCCCCCAGCAAATAGCCACTGTTTTACTTGACATACGAATGGCCTCATGATATACATGTAATACGACCACGTTACATCAAAGGAGATAGCTATGTCCGTTTCGATTTCAGTGAGACTCCCGGAAGAGATCGCAAGGGCCCTGGAAGATCTCGCAAAGAGCACCGAGCGGCCAAAGACTTTTCTGATCCGCAAGGCGCTGGAGTCCTATCTGGCGGAGTATGCGGACTACCAGATAGCTCTGGAGCGGCTTCGGAATAAGGACGATGCCGTCATCTCCGGCACCGAGCTGAGAAAGCGCCTTGGCATATAAGGTCGAGTACAAGGCCTCGGTCGCCAGGGACCTCAGACGCATCGACAAAAGAGAAGTCAGGAGAATCATTCAAGGGTTGGAAGCCGAACTCGCCGCTGGCGGAAAGGGGGGCGAGCCGCTTCGAGGTGAATTCCAGGGGCTGTGGCGTTTGCGGATCGGCGACTACCGGATCATCTATGTCAGGACGGACGAGGGCTTCCTCGTTCTGCGCATCGTGCATCGCCGCGAAGCCTACCGGAAGTAAGCCCTGACTGTATTTGAAGGAGCGGAGGTCGGGAAATGATTTCCGTTGAGGAGGCGCAACGGATCATCCTGGCGTCGGTGGAGCCGATCGGCTGTGAGTACGTCGAGCTCCTGGACTCCCTCGGCCGCGTCCTGGCCGAGGACGTCACCGCAGCCGAGCCGATTCCGGCCTGGGACAACTCAGCCATGGACGGATACGCCCTCCGGGCGGAAGAGACGCGCGGAGCGGCTCCGGACCGGCCGATCACACTCATACTGATCGGGACGGCCGCAGCGGGGCAGATTTTTGACCGCGTGGTCGAACACGGCCAGGCCGTCCGGATCATGACCGGCGCCGCGCTGCCCCGCGGCGCCGACGCCGTGATTCGCCAGGAGGATACGCGGGCGACGGAACGCGAGGTCGTGATCCTTCGACAGGTGCGGTCGGGGCAAAACGTCCGCTCTCGGGGCGAGGATGTCAAGGCCGGCGAGCGCGTGCTGCAATGCGGAACGCTGTGTCGGCCCGGAGCCATTGGACTCCTGGCGGCGCTCGGGAGACGACGGGTCGCCGTGTACCACCGCCCTCGCGTGGGGGTCTTGGCCACGGGGGATGAGCTGCTCCGGTGGGACGAGGCCCCTCAGCCTGGCAAGATTTACAACAGCAACAGCTATGCCCTGGCCGCGCAGGTCGTGGAAGCGGGGGGACTGTCCGCGCTGCTCGGACCGGTGGCCGACATGCCGGCGCTGCTCGTCCGCCATCTCCGGGAGGGGATGCGGGGCGATTGCCTCGTGACGTCCGGAGGGGTGTCGGTTGGGGATTACGATCTAATGGCCGAGACCCTGCGGGAGTTCGGCGCCGAGGTTCGGGTCCGTGGGGTCAACATGCGACCAGGGAAGCCGTTTACCTTTGCCCTGCTTGAGCAGAAACCGGTCTTTGCACTGCCGGGCAATCCCATCTCGTGCATGGTTACCTTCGAACTCTTTGTTCGGCCGGCGCTCAGGAAGATGCAAGGATACTACAGTCTGTTGCACTCACAGATCACAGCCACGGCCGCCCAGGCTATCGTCAATAAGGATCGCCGTCCCGCCTACTTGCGGGTGATCCTGACCCAGACCGAGGCGGGATACACCGCGGCTCTCACGGGGGATCAGGGCTCGGCGATGCTCCACTCCATGGCCTCTGCGGACGGCCTCGCGTGCGTCCCGGGCGAGACCGAGATCCCGGCGGGGAGCCCGGTGCGGGTGATCCTCCTCGGGGAAGGACCGGGAGCCGCTCTCGAGAATCGCTGACCCGTGGCGGCTCGATGGGGGCTTCGACGGTGAGCTCACGGTCGAACCGCTCACCGCCCTGCCGAGCTTCACGGGACGGCCGCCATTTGCGTTGCGACAGGAGGGGCCATATGCGGGTCATTGAGCTGGGGGTGGTTGTGTGGATACTGGGCGGGCTCGTCCTCCCGGCGGGGGCACAGGAGAAGGCGCCACCCGCCGCTCCCGCTCCGCCGGCGGACGAGGTCGGGATCGAAGTCAAGCGTCGCCTGGAGCGGATGGAGCAGGTCCGGGGACCCAAGAAGGAAGTGCGGATCAGTCCGGCGAATGTCGAGATCCGCATCCGCCCGCCCGATGCCGATCCGCTCGTGGACTTCAGTTATGCCATCGTGTCGCTGACGCTCAAGAAGCCGGTCCAGGGTGTGCGGGAGATCATCTACTGGGCCTATTCCCTGTCGGATGCCGTCACACTCAGCGAGATCCTGAATCGGGGCGCCGGGGTCGAGGTCGCGGTGCGGTGTCCGCTCAAGGGAGACTCGTCCCGGTGCTGGTTCGAATCGTTCATCTTCCGCTGAGTCCTCGCCCCGGTTGTCCAGGAATGCATGCTGCCTCCCGGTCCGTCCCGAGACCGGAGCAGGAAGGCTGCTCATGGGGTGGCCGTGCCACCGCTACCCGGCGCCGACCGGGGGATCGGCGGCCCGTTCGGGATGCCGGTGCTGCCTTGACAGGCGTACCGTGAGTCCCTAGGATAGTTCTCTCTTCTGGCACCTAATATGCACCGATCGAGTTAATCGGGAGGCAGCGGCAGGTGGGCAATGTCCTGCTCGTGGACGACCAGCGTGACTCTCGAGGGCGATTGCAGGGGCTTCTCGAGAGCCAGGGGTTTGCCGTGATCAGCCTGCCGAGCCTCGCGATGGCCGTTCCAATCGCCAAGACGGACCCGCCGGACCTCGCCCTCCTGAACATCAGCCGGTGCCGTGAGGAAGGCTTGAACGCCTGTCGGGACATCCGGCGGTACTGTCCCAAGACCAGGATCGTGCTGTGCATCGAGGGCGGGCCGACCGACGCCGATGCGAATATGGGACTGATGGCGGGGGCGGACGAGGTGATCCCGGACGTCCGGGACCTGTCCGAGATTTCCCGATTCCTCGAGGCGGCCTCCGCCGGACACTCGCTCACTTGTCCCGAGTGCCAGCATGTCTTTCGCCTGAAAGAGATGCCGGTCCCGGGGTCGCGGGTGGAGGCGCAGTGCCCCGCATGCCACTCGCTCATCGGCGTCCTGCCCCAGGGACCGGAAGAGGTCACGCGGGACCCGGGGGCCGATGGCCGGGCCAAGATCCTCGTGGTAGAAGACACCAAATTTTTCCGCGCGTATCTCACCGACCTGCTCGTCAGCGCAGGGTTCCAGGTCGTCACGGCGCGCGACGGGGTGGAGGCCCTGGAATACATGAAGGGGGAGTCCCCCGATCTCGTCATCACGGATGTCCTCATGCCGCGCATGCACGGTTTCGACCTCTGCCGCAAGATCAAGGAGCGACCGGAGACCGCCTCGGTGCCGGTCATCCTGATGACGCAGGTCTACACGCAGCTGCATCACGAGAAGGAAGCGCGCGGCGCCTACGGCGCCGACGACTATATCGTGAAACCCTTCCAGCCGAGCGACCTGCTCGCCCGCATCTGGCGCTTCCTGCCCCACAGCATGTAAATCCTGCTTGACAGGGAACAGGCTCTCGGAGTAATTACGATCCACAACTGAATAAAGGGACTGGGTGCAAGGGAATGTGGTGCATCCCCGGGAACCCGGGGGGAATCCACTGCTGCCCCGCAACTGTGAGCGGCGATGAAATCCGCGTAAAGCCACTGTCCCGGCAGTCGGGATGGGAAGGCGCGGAGAGTAAGAGGACCCGCAAGCCAGGAGACCTGCCCAGCCCAGCGGAGTCATGACGGCCTTCCGAGGGGAAAGGCCACCGCGTGAGCCAGGCGAGGCGCCGGAAGGCGCCGCAAGTCTCAGGCGACGGGAGCCCCAACCTTCAAGGTTGGGGCTTTTGTGTTTCCGGGAGATCGCCGGATGACCATTCCACTCACGCTTCTCGCAATGCTCCTGACGATCCTTCCCGCCCAGGCGGCGACAATCGAGGACATGGTGGGACGGCGAGTGGAGCTTCAGAAACCACCCCGTCGGATCATCCCGCTCGCCCCGAGCCTCACCGAGATCGTCTTTGCGCTCGGCGCGGGGGACGCGGTCGTGGGAGTGATCGATTATGCCGACTATCCCCCCGAGGCGGTGCAAAGGGTCAGGGTGGGGGGAGGACTTGATCCGAACCTAGAGGTGATCGTCGCGCTCCGGCCCGACCTCGTGCTGATCGCGGCGGATGCCAACCGCTGGGAGACCCTGATCCAACTCGAGCAGCTCCGGATCCCGGTGTTCGGGGTGAAGCCGGTGGGGGTCGAGGGAGTCTTGGCCTCCATCGCGAAGGTTGGGGAGGCGGTCGGGAGGCAGGCGCAGGCTGAGGGCCTGATTGCCCAGATGCGGCGACGCATGGCGGCCGTCTCGCAGAAGGTCAGCGTGTTGGCCAGGCCGAGGGTCCTCTACGTCGTCTGGATCGATCCCCTGATTGTGGCGGGCGGGGAGACCGTGATCGATGATCTGATCCGCCTCGCGGGGGGAGCAAACATCGTGCGAACGCCCGGGTTTCCCCGCTACTCCTTGGAGGAGCTCGTCGTCGATCCGCCCGATGTGGTCCTCTTGGCCTTGGATCGTGGTGGCCTGCACCACGGAGAGGCCCTCCGCCGTCTGCCGGTGTGGCGAGAGGTCCGTCCGGTGCGGGAAGGGGCCGTCCGGGTCATCGATGCTGGTCTGATGAGCCGTCCCGGGCCCCGGATTGTGGACGCTGCGGAGCTCTTGGCCCGTCTGCTTCACCCCGAGGCCTTCCCCGGGAGTGGTCCGTGATGCGCAGACGTCTCCTCGTGGTGATGGCAGTTCTGACGGCCGGGCTTGCGGCGGCGGTCGTCCTCGCCCTGTCGGTGGGGACGGTGCGCATCGGGTGGCTTCAGACCATGGCGATCCTCGGAGCGAAGGTCCTTCCGCTCCCGGTCTTCTGGACAGAGGCACAGGAGACCATCGTGCTGACGCTACGGCTTCCCCGCGTCCTCCTCGCGGCCGTCGTCGGCTCATCTCTCTCCCTCGCCGGAGCGGGATTTCAGGCGATCTCCCGCAATCCGTTAGCCGACCCCGGTGTCCTCGGTGTCTCGAGTGGCGCCGCCTTCGGGGTGGTCATGGGAGTCTTCACAGGGCTTGGCGCCGGCGCCGGGGTCCTCTTCCTGCCTCTCTTCGGCGCTGCCGGCGCGCTGGTGGCGGCGGTGGCGGTCTACGGCATCGCCAGCATCGATGGCCGGCTTCCGATCCAGACCCTCCTCCTCGCCGGTGTCGTGGTTTCGCTCTTCTTCTCCTCGGCCATTATGGTAGCTTCGGCCTTGATCCGAGCTGAAGAGCTGCAGGGGGTCGTGTTCTACCTCATCGGACAGCTGCGCCTTGCGGACTACCCCACCCTCGGTGTCGTGGTGGGCTGTCTCGTCGTCGGGACCGGCTTGATCTATCTGCAGGCCCTCCCCTTGAACCTGCTGGCGGCGGGAGAGGAGGCGGCGGCGCAGCTCGGGGCGGAGCCCGAGCGGGTGAAACGAATGATCTTTGTGGCGTGCAGCCTCGTGACCGGCGCGGCGGTGTCGGTGAGTGGTTCCGTCGCCTTTGTCGGCCTGATGGTTCCCCACGCCGTTCGCCTCTGTCTCGGACCGGATAACCGGCTGGTCATCCCCGCCTCACTCCTTGCTGGCGCGATGTTTCTTGTTCTCACCGATACGCTGGCCCGGACAGTCGCGGCACCGGTGGAGATCCCCGTAGGGGCTGTCACCTCCTTCCTCGGCGCCCCCTTCTTTGCCTATCTCCTCCGCACCCGGTACCGGGGTGTCTATCCATGAAGGCGATCGAGGTGACCGATCTCGCCTTTCGC
>DASRUH010000057.1:0-3528 GCA_035655535.1 Methylomirabilis sp. (SeqCode) | reverse complement strand
GCCGGCTTGAGGTATCCCCGCTCCAGCAGATCCACGAAGAAGGCGCTGATCTCGGAGGGGCCGAGGGTTCCCTCCGGGCGGTACCACTTGTAGAGCCAGCTCGCCATGCCGAGGAGAGCGAAGACCACCAGGGTGGGGGGGAGCTCGCGGATCAACCCCTGCCGGATCCCCTGTCGCACGACACGCTCGATGGCGCGGTCGTACTCCCGCTTCTCTCGCGCCACCCGCGTGGCGAGGTGGGGAGGAAGGCCGCTCTCCTCGCTGAAGAACACGGTGAGGAACGGCAGGTTGCTGGTGAGCAGGTGTACCTGGTGGCTGATGATGCGGCGGAGCTTCTCGTCCGGGCCAAGATCCTGCCGGACGATCTCGGCCAGCCCCTGTTGGAACGAGGAGAGGGTGCGCTCGAAGACCGCCCAGAGGAGCTCCTCCTTGCTTGCCACGTGCTTGTAGAGCGTGACCTTGGACACCCCCGCCTTGGCGGCGATGGTATCCAGCGTCGCCGCGCGGTATCCCATCTCGCCGAAGCAGACCGCCGCCATGCGGACGATCTCCTCCCGTACGACACCTCGGATCCGCCTCATCGCACCCCCTCCTCGCCCGCCATTGGCGCTATTGACAGCCTCCGCCGCATGATGCCACAATGTACTTGCGAGTTCATAATATGGACTTGCGGGGAAACTCACGCCGGGCCGACCCGCGGTCCAGCATCGCATCAAATTCGGGGCCCCCGGGGGGTCTTCCCGGGGGGGCCGCGCGATCCGCCCCCGCTGAGGGGACCGGGACCGAAAGGGATGAGGTGACCACCATGACGCACGACGCCACGTCCTACGACCGCAGCTTCGGCGGGCTGGTCAGGGACAAGACCCAGAGCAACATCCCCGTCAAGAGCGCGTACGGCCCAGCGGACCTCGAGGGGTTCGACTACGAGCGCGACGCGGGCGACCCCGGAACGCCACCGTTCACCCGGGGCATCTACCCGGAGATGTACCGCGGGAGCCTGTGGCTCAAGTCCTTCATCGTGTGCTATGCCACGCCGGAAGAGACCAACCGCGCCTTCAAGAAGTACATCGCCGCCGGCCAGACGGGACTGCGCGTCCTGACGGACACGTCGACCCTCTCGGGGGTCGATCCCGACCATCCGCTCGCGCGTTACGACATCATGTGCAACGGGAATCCCACGTTCGCCCTGACCGAGTACGAGACGATGCTCGACGGCATCGCCCTGGAGGACATCGACTTCGAGTCGGCCAACTCCACGCCGTCGGGCAGCTTCTTCACCTACGTGTTCCTTGTGGCCCTGATGGAGCAGCGCAAGGCCGACATCTCGCGGCTCCGGGGCACCAACATCAACGACCCCGTCCATGCCTTCATCGTGTACGGGACCCCGGAGTTTTCTCCCGACCTGGCCCGCCGGGTGAACCTCGATCTCATCGAGTTCGGGATCCGGCACACGCCGAAGTGGCATCCCTGCACGCCCTGCGGCTACGACATGCGCGACGCCGGCATCACGTCCCCCCAGGAGATGGCCTTCGTGATCGCCAACGCCCTGCAGTACTACGGGGACGCGGTCGCGGAGCGCGGCGTGCGTTTCGAAGAGTTCCGCCCCATGGTGTTCTCCATGAGCGCGGAATCGGACTTCTTCGAGACCGTCGCGAAGTTCCGTGCGACCCGCCGGCTGTGGGCGCGGATGGCCAGGGAGAGGCTGGGAGCCACCAGCCCGCGCAGCATGGCCTGCCGGATCGGCATCCGCACCGCCGGCAATTCAATCTATCCCCAGAAACCGCTGAACAACACGGCGCGCATCACGCTCCAGGTCCTGGCCGCCGTGCTGGGGGGCGTCCAGTCTATAGACCCCTCCGGGATCGACGAGACCTTCGGCCTCCCGTCGGAGGAGTCCCGCATCTTCGAGCTCGACCTGCAGCACATCATCGCCCACGAGAGCAACGTGCCGCTCACCGCAGATCCCCTGGGCGGGTCGTACTACGTGGAGTCGCTGACCACGAGACTGGAGACCGCGGCGGCGGCGCTGCTGGAAGAGATCGATCGGCTCGGCGGCATGTGGAAGTGCCTCGAGTCCGGGTGGCTGCGCCAGCAATTCGACCGAGCGACGACCGAGATCCAGGGGGAGATCAACGAACGCCAGCGCCTGATCGTCGGTGCGAACGCGTTCCAGGGTCCGGACGGGCCGATCAGCCGGGCCATCGTCGATGGCGCCTACAAGGTCCCGTCGGACGAGAAGCGGTTCGGAGCCATCGAGCGGGTCCGACAGCTCCGGCAGACGCGCGACGCGGCGGCCGTGCAGCGCCGCCTCGGAGAGCTGGCCGCCGCCGTCCGGGAGGGGAGGAACATCGTGCGGTCGACGATCGAAGCCGCCAAGGTGTACGCCACGCTGGGCGAGATGGTAGGGACGATCCGCATGGCCCATGGCCTCCCCTTTGATCCTTACGCGCGGATCTCGGCGCCTCAGTTCCTCCAGGTCGGGGAGTAGGGAGGGCAGGACATGACGGAGACGGGGGCGAAGATCCGCGTGTTGATTGGCAAGGTCGGGTTCGATCCCCACGATCGGGGTATTCTCATCCTGTCGCGGGGCTTCCGGAACGCGGGCATGGAGGTCATCTTCCTCGGCAAGTTCCGAACGGCGGAGGAGGTCGTCTCGGCCGCCATCCAGGAGAACGTCGACGTGATCGCCCTCAGCGACCATTGCGGTGTCATGCGTCTCATCGCCACGGACGTCATGGAGCAGCTCGAGCGGCAGGGGGCGGGGGACATCTGTGTCGTGGCCGGGGGCATCATCCCCGAGGAGGATAAGCCCGCTCTCGAAGCCATGGGCGTCACGGGCAACTACGGCATGGGGACACCCATCGAGGAGATCGTTCGCCACATCGTCGAGCGGGTCAACAGTCGGGCGGACGCCTAGCCCATATCTGAAAGCGCCGCGCCGATCAAGCCTCCGAGACCGCCTCCAGCCTCCGCTGCTGCGGGCGCTGTGGCATTCGCGCCCGAACAGCCAGCCCGACGCTGACCCGCTGCGGCCAGGACGGGAGCGAGCTCGTCCCGCCGACGTAGGAGGCTTCGATGAGACAGTTCCCGCCCACCCATGCCCTGCTTCTCATGGCGCTGGCGGTGGCCGGCTGCGCGACTGCCGGCGACAGCACGGGTCCGGCCGCGGCCCTGCGGGCCCAGCACGCCCTTGGAGTCAGGCGCCTGTTGGTGCTGGGAGTCTCGTTCCCCGGCATCGAGCCCGGCAAGACGCTGGCCCAGCTGAGAGAGCATGTGCTCGAGCGCTCCGCCGAGTACTACGCCGCGCAATCCTGGGGGAAAACGACGCTGGTGGGCGAGGTTAAGGGCTGGTACCAGCTCCCCCGCCCGCTCGAGGACTACGCGGTTTCGCCGCACAACGTCGAGGTGGACCGCAGGCGCGTTCGGCTGCTGGTCGAGGATGCCCTCAGCGCCGCCGAGACGGACGTCGTCTTCGCCGGCTACGACCACATCGCCATCACGGTGGGCGTCGAGACGCGGCCCGGCACG
>DASRUH010000056.1:0-7288 GCA_035655535.1 Methylomirabilis sp. (SeqCode) | reverse complement strand
GCGCACGATCCTGGACACGAACGGCGCGGAGCAGTTGCTGGGCGGCGGTGACATGCTCTTCCTGCCTCCGGTGAGCTCGAAGCCGACCCGGATTCACGGGTGCTACGTGTCGGATCAGGAGATCGCCCGCGTGGTCGAATCGTTGAAGGCGAAGAATGCCTTCGAGCCCTTTCCGTGGGCGCTCCAGGTCGCTGAGGACACGCAGAGCCAGGGCGTGGAGATTGCTGATGAAGACGAAACCCTCTATCGCGAGGCCGAACGGATTGTGCGCCAGACAGGACAGCCGTCGATCTCGCTGCTTCAGAGGCGACTCCGGATCGGTTTTAACAGGGCGGGCCGCATGATTGACCGCATGGAACGCGAAGGGATCGTCAGTCATCCTGATGCGAGAGGACACCGGGTGGTCCTCAGGCCTTGGGCGTCCGGGGTGTGAAGACGGTGACCCCCGTCGGTGGCGAGCGTCGTGAAGCGTGATCGATGGTTTCTGGTCTTGAGTCTCCTGGCCGTTGGATTGACCTCTCAGGGGCAGGGGGTGGTCGAGCGGATTCAGGGTTTTTATGATGGGACCAGGGCGCTGAAGGGCCAGTTTTCGCAACGGGTCGAGTTGGCGATGGGACAGGTGGAGGAGGCCCGGGGGGCCTTCTACCTCCAACGTCCCGGGATGATGCGTTGGGAATATGAACGGCCCGAGCAGCGCTTGCTGGTGACCAATGGGAGCACCCTGTGGGCCTACACCCCCACGGATCGGCAGGTCATTGTTCAGGATCTGAAAACAGCGGTGAGCTCCATCCCGTTTGACTTCCTGGTGGGGGCAGGGCGATTGACCGACCAGTTCGTGCTGCGCCAGGTCAGTCTTCATGGGGATGCCTACCGCCTGGTTCTGATCCCGCGCCGCCCCGATCCGCACCTCAGCCAGATGGAGATGGAGGTCGATGAGGCCACCCTGTACATCCGGTCCCTGACCATCCAGGATCCCTATAATAATCGGACGGTCATGCGCTTCTCTCATCTCGAGGTGAAGAGCGACCTCCCGGCTGATCTCTTCTCTTTTGTCCCGCCACCCGGGGTCAAGGTTCTCCGGGCAGAGGAGCTTTTTCCCCGCTAAGACTTTGCCAGAGGGGCGATACGCAGAACGAGGGAAACAACTGTCCGTTGGTATCTGGGCATGGTCTTTGCAAATCGCCAAACGAGGCCTGCCTCGCTTTCCCCATAGGGCTCGATGACGTGGGGATGAGGGATATGCCGAGGGAGTCCGATCGACAGATGCGGCATGTCATCGACGAGGCGGATCAGAAACACCAATTGATCTATTCAGTGAGTCCCTGAAGGGTATGGAGCAGCACGGGAAATCCAGAAGACCCCTGGACGTCTCGCAAGAGAAGGGGAAACGTGCGGACACTCTCGGTATCCGGGAGCTGAGCCTCTTGAACGCCGTTGCCGAGGCCGTCGGGCGGTCGTTGAACCAGGAGGAGGTGCTCCGGGCGGCCCTGGAGAAGATCGCAGAGTTGGAGGAAGTGCGCTCCGCCTATGTCCTCCTGAAAGATCTAGAGGAAGGGGGGATGAAAATCGTCGGAGATGAGGCAGCCGCCGGCCGGGGTGCGACGCCGACCGCTGTCGAGGCGGAGGTCCTCCAGGAGGGTGTCCCCCGCTGCTACCCCGATGTCTCGCACGCCCCCGAGCTCACCGCGATACCCATCCCTGAGGGGGCCGGCTCCTTTCTGGTCATTCCTCTCCCGGGCACCGTGCGGATCGCGGGAGTCTTGGGGGTCTTCAGTCGCCTCCCCACCCGGTTCGACGAGGCCGCGGTGCGACTCTTCACCGCCGTGGGCCACCATCTCACCAGGGCATTGACCAACGCCGCGCTCTATACCAGCCTGAGGCGGCAGCTGAGCCAGACCCAAACCCAAACCCTTTCCCCGATGAGGACCCCGGCGGTCACTACCCCGGTGAGAGATCAGGGCATGTGGGGCATCATCAAGCGGTTCCTTGAGACGATGCAGGTGGACCGGTGCGCCATCACCCTCGCGGCACCGGGAGAGATGACAGCCGATCTGATCGCCGGGTATGACCAGTCGAAAGAGAATCCCTGGGTTCAAGGGATCCACTTGTCCTTGGACCGGTACCCGGAGATCCGTCGGGTCCTCGAGACGCGGCAGCCTCTCGTCGTCCCCGATGTGGCCGCGGAACCTGTGCTTTCCGATATCCGTGATCTCCTCCTCTCTGTCCCGATCCGCTCGATGTTGGTGGTCCCACTCCTCAGGCAGAATCAGAGCATCGGGGTGGTAAGCTTGACTAGTCGGGGGCCGGCGCGGTCCTTCACGCGCGACGAGATCGAGTTCTGCCAAACCTTGGCGAACCAGGCGGCCCTCACCATTGAGAAGAGCACCCTCTTTCAGGAGATCCAGGAGCGGGCCAATAAACTGCAAGCCCTCATCCATCTGACGAAGCTGATGACCGCCTCTCTGGACCTCCGAGAGGTCTATGACTTCGCGGTGAAGGCGGCGGCGGAGTTTCTCGAGGTTCCCGGTGTCTGGCTGTTGGTGGCAGACGAGGAGGCACGCGAGTTCAAGGTGGAGGCCAGTCACGGCCTGCAGGAGTTTGCCGAATTGATGGGGGACCGGATCCCGTACACCAGTGGAGTCGTTGGTAGGGTCATCGAGCGGGGAGAGCCCCAGTACATCGCCGATGTGAAGCAGGAATCGCGTTGGCCGAGCAGGCGCTTCTTGGACCAGGCGGGCATCATCTCCTTCGCCGGCATTCCCCTGTTGAGCGAGGGTCGTGTCCTGGGGGTCCTCGCCATCTTCACGCGGCAGCGGCGCCTCTTCAGCCCGGATGAGCGGGCGTTGATGAGTGCCCTGGCCAGCCAGGCGGCCATCGCCGTTGCCAACGCCCGGGCCTACCAGCAGATCCAGCGGTACGCGTCGACGGTGGCGGAGCTGTACGAGGCCGCCACGCAGGTCAGCGGGTCCCTGGACCTGGACGAGACGCTGCAGAAGATCGCTCGGGGCGCGGCGGCTTCGACCGATGCTGCCTCCAGTACGATCATCCTGTTCGACGAGTGGGGCGAAGTGACTCACGCGGTCGACTGGGAGGTGGGGGAGATCGAGGTGCGGAAGTCGGGCGTCTCGCGCCAAGTCTGGGAGACCGGTCGGCCCGTCGTCCTTCCCGATTTCGGATTGGTCCCGGCTGGCACGGTGAATCCCCGACTGCTGGCGTTGGGGCGGCAGGCGGCGGTCTGTCTCCCCCTGCAGGTGCGGGAGCGGGTGCGCGGGGTCATGTGGGTGCACTACAATGAACCCCGCCGGGTCGCCGAAGAGGATCTCCACCTCCTCGCCTCTTTCGCCAACCAGGCGGCCATTGCCATCGAGAACGCTCGCCTGTTTGCGGAGACGCGGCGGCTTGCCAACACCGATGCCTTGACGGGACTCTACAATCACCGCTACTTCTATCACCTCCTCGATGCAGAGATGAAGCGGGCTCGTCGGTACGGTCGCGGCCTTTCCCTGATCATGATCGATATCGATCACTTCAAGCAGTACAATGACCGCTACGGGCATCTGGCGGGCGATGAGGCCTTGCGCTGCTTGGCCCAGATCCTCCGGAAGAATACCCGCCGGGTGGATTCGGCTGCGCGTTACGGCGGAGAGGAGTTTGCCATCATCCTGCCGGAGACCGACCTCAGCCAGGCCGCGGTGCAAGCCGAGCGCATGCGCACGGCGGCCGTGGAACAGCCGTGGCCTGAAGGTCATCTCACGATCAGTGCCGGGGCGGCTGGCCTCACGCCGACTATGTCCAAGGTAGAAGACCTGGTCCGGGAGGCGGATCGAGCCCTCTATCAAGCCAAGGCGGCCGGGCGGAACCAAGTGTGCCTCGGCCCGCCCCATTCCCCGTGACACCGTTGACAGGCTAGGCCCCTGGGTCTACTCTCACACCGTGAGCACCCATCCCATTTCCCACACGCTCGTGGTGGCGATCGCGACCGGGGGCTACGTGGGCACCCTGTCTCGGGCCCCGGGAACGCTCGGGAGCCTCCTCGGGCTGGTGCTTCTCTGGCCCTTAGGCGCCGGGGTAGCCCAGGCCCTGGCGACCGTCTTCCTCATCGGGGCCGGGATCGTGATTGCCGGTCGGGCGGCGCGGATCATGGGAGCGCAGGATCCCCCGGCCATCATTATCGACGAGGTGGTTGGCATCGCCGTGGCGACAATGCTGCTCCCATCCCGGCTGCTGGAGCGCATCGTGGCCTTCATCCTCTTTCGCCTCTTCGATGTCACCAAGCCCTTCCCTGCTCGGCAGGCGGAGTGTCTTTCGGGAGGACTGGGGATCGTCGGCGATGATCTGGTGGCCGGCATCTATGCCAACCTCGTTGTCCAGGTGTGGCTGCTCCTCTCATGAAGGCCAAGAATGCAGAGATCGTCGGCATCGGGACCGAGCTGCTCCAGGGGGCGCTTGAGGACACCAATGGTCGCTTTCTCGCGGAGGCGCTCCACGGGATCGGCATCGAGGTCGACTACCGGACGACGGTTGGGGACGACCGGCAGCGGATCCGTGAGGTGCTGCGACAGGCCCTCGATCGCGCGGCCGTCGTCGTGGCCACTGGTGGGCTGGGCCCGACCGAGGATGATCGCACCCTGGATGCGCTGGCGGATGTCACCGGCCGGCCCCTGATCCTCCACGGGGAGACCCTGAAACAGATTGAGGAGCGATTCGCCCGCCGCCGGGTCGCGATGCCGGAATCCGCCAGGCGTCAGGCCATGGTCCCGGAGGGCGCCCTCGTCTTGCCGAACCGGCATGGGACGGCCCCGGGCCTGGTGTGGCACGAGGGCGGACGCCTCCTCGTCGTCCTGCCCGGCCCGCCGCGCGAGGTGCGGCCACTCTTCACCGAGCAGGTCTTGCCGATCATTCTGAAGGGGACCGGGCGCGGCCGCCGGATCCGCACGCGGACCATCAAGGTGTGTGGACTGCTCGAATCGCAAGTGGAAGAGCGGATCATCGATCTGCTCCGCGCCGACCCTGGGACCGTCGGCCTTCTCGCGCGTCCGGGGGAAATCCATGTGCGGGTCACGATATCCGGAACGGCCAGGCGGGTCGTGTCCCAGCTCGACGCATGGGAGCACAAACTTCGGGACCGGTTGGGTGATGCGGTCTTTGGGGTCGGTGACGAGCGTCTGGAGGAGGTGGTGGGGCATCTTCTCCGCCTCCAGGGGAAAACCGTGGCGGTGGCCGAGTCCTGCACCGGCGGTCTCATCGTCCATCGGATCACCAACGTCCCCGGCAGCTCCGAGTATTTCGAGCGGGGGATCGTCGCATATAGCAACCGCGCCAAGGAGGAGCTGCTCCAGGTGCCCTCCTCTCTCATCGAGCGCCACGGGGCGGTGAGTCCAGAGGTGGCGTGTGCGATGGCGGCCGGGGTTCGGCGCCTCGCCGGGACCGATCTGGGCGTGGGGGTGACCGGAATTGCGGGTCCTGGGGGCGGCACCGAAGCCAAGCCGGTGGGGCTTACCTACATTGCCCTCGCCGACCTGCAGGGGGAGGAGTGGTGTGAGCACCGGTTCCGGTTCGCCCGGGAGGAGAACAAGCTTTGGGGCTCGCAGATGGCCCTGGAGGCGCTGCGCCGCTCCCTGCTCAAGGCGAGCGTAAAGGGGTAAGGCGGTCGCCGCTTCGCATGCACCCGCCATGAGACTGTTTATCGCCATCAACGTGGATCCCGCCCTGCGGGCTCCTCTGGCAGCGGTCCAGGCAAACCTCAAGACGACGGCGGCGCCCGTGAGCTGGGTCAAGCCAGAGAACCTCCATTTCACCCTCAAGTTCCTGGGAGAAGTCCCTGAGGTCCGCCTGCCCGCCCTCCAGGAGACCTTTCGGTCGTCCGTGGCGGGTATAGGCCGCTTCACCCTGTCGCTCGCCGGTCTCGGGACCTTTCCGCCGAGGGGAAGGCCCCGGGTGGTCTGGGTCGGGGTGGAACAGGGGGTTGAGGAGATGAAGACGCTCCAGGGGCGCATCGACGAGATCCTCCATCCCCTCGGCTTCGCTCGGGAGGCGCGGCCCTTGCAGCCCCATCTCACCCTGGGTCGCGTGAAGGATGTCGGGCGGCTCGATGCGCTGCTCACATATATCCGAGGTGCGGAGATCGGACAGGTGGGACAGATGCACGTCCGGTGTGTGGACCTCATGCGGAGTGAGCTGCACCCGGCTGGGGCCGTCTACACGCGGGTCGAGTCGGTTCCATTGTCGGAGGAGATTTGATGTCCGGCCCGAGAGGGATGGGAAAGCTCAGGAAGGCGGCCGGGGAGATCTTCCAGGCAGCGCTTGATGCGGCCAATCCCCGGATTGCGATTCATCGCCATGTGCGTCGGGAGGGGGAGAATCTGCTGGTGGATGGAGCAGTGTACGATCTTGGCCCGGGAAGGGTGGTCGTCGTCGGTGCGGGGAAGGCCTGTGCCGCGATGGCGGCCGCCGTGGAGGAGGTCCTCGGGGATCGGATCCGCGACGGGGTGGTGGTGGTGAAGGATGGGTACGCCCTTCCCCTGCGGCGCATCCGGGTCACCCAGGCGGGCCATCCCGTCCCCGATGCGCGCGGGGCGGAGGGGACCTCGGCCATCCTCGGGCTGCTCACCGAGACCCGCCCGGAGGACCTGGTCATCGTCCTCATCTCGGGCGGCGGCTCGGCCCTGCTTCCTGCCCCCGTCGCGGGGATCGACCTCATCGAGAAGCAGGCGATGACCCGCGCGCTGCTCGCCTGCGGTGCGGCCATTGAAGAGATCAACGCCGTCAGGAAACATTGCTCGCGGATCAAGGGTGGGCAGCTGGCGAGGGCGCTCTTCCCGGCCCGCTCCCTCACCCTGATCCTCTCCGATGTCATCGGCGATCCGCTCGATGCGATCGCCTCCGGCCCGACCGTCCCGGACACGACGACCTATGGGGAGGCGCTGGAGGTCCTTCGCCGGTACCGCGTCGAGGACCGCATCCCGGTGAGCATTCTCCGGCATCTCGAGCGGGGCGCGCGAGGCGAGATTCCGGAGACGCCCAAGGCCGGCGACCCATGCTTCGCGACCGCCCATCATTGCATCGTCGGGAACAACTTCCAGTCGCTCCTCGCCGCCCGCGATCGGGCGGCACGACTGGGATTTCAGGCCCTCCTTCTGACGACGGCGCTCAAAGGGGAGAGTCGGGAGGTGGCCAAGGTGCTGGCCGCCCTGCTGCTGGAGATGCGCCGGTCCGGTCACCCCCTGTCGCCGCCCGCCTGTCTCCTCCTCGGCGGCGAGACGACGGTGACGGTGCGCGGGAAAGGAAA
>DASRUH010000055.1:0-9146 GCA_035655535.1 Methylomirabilis sp. (SeqCode) | reverse complement strand
AGATGCGTGAGACCCCGGTCCTCCACGCTCACCAGCGTCATTATGACGAAATTGTAGGCCTTGCCGGGCGCCGGGGAGGCATCGGTCCGCCGCAGCTGATCGCGGAAGGCGAGGGCGGTCTCGTAGCGGTGATGCCCGTCGGCGATGAAGAGGGGGCGGTCGCAAAGGGCGGCGGCGACGCCGGCGATAGTGGCCCGATCGCGCACCATCCAGATCCGGTGGCGCACGCCCGCCCCGTCGCCGAAATCGCACAGGGGAGACGCTTGGGTGACCGGGAGGAGCAGGTCGGTCATCGGGCGCGACGGCCCCGGGTAAAAGCAGAAGATCTGCTCGAGATCCACCGGGAGCGCCTGCATGAGCTGCAGGCGATCCGCCTTCGGGGCCGCCATGGTGTGCTCGTGGGGAAAGACGACGCCGGTACCGTACTCCTCCAGTCGGACAGCCCCGATCAGCCCGAGCCGGACCCGGGACTCTTTCCGCTTCCACAGGTACTGCTGTTCGTACACGTAGAAGGCGGCGTCGGCATCCCGGAGAAGGATCCCGCTGGCTTCCCACTCCTGAAAAGACCGGCGGGCCCGGAGATGTCGATTCTCCGTCCCGTCATCCCCCGCCTGATCCTCCCCCAAGATGAGCCGGACGACGTTGTGGGGATGGCGACGGTGCAGGTCGCGTTGAGCGTCGGCGGAGATGACGTCGTAGGGAGGGGAGACGACGGCCGCGAGGTCCCCGATCTTCTCTGCGTTGTACCGAACCCCCCGGAAGGGCAGGACATGGGCCACGCCCACCTCCAAGACTGGTGACTGGTGGTTGGTGACTGGTGATTAGTCAATAGACACTATCCACTATGCATTAATCACCAATCACTATTCACCATTGACTATTGACTAATCACGAGCGCGTGGCGCGCGAGGCCGGGGAGGCGACGGGGATGAAGCCGCCCTGGCCATCACCCCGATAGATCCTCGCCGCGTGAAGCGAGGCAAAGATCAGGACGAGGTCCGGCGTGCCGTCCTCGTCGAAGTCCCCGGCGGCAGGTCCGGATGCCCGTCCCCGTTGAGATCTCCGGATGCGATCCAGATCGGACCGCGGCCCGCCTCGGCGGCACATGGCGCGGCCGCCTGTGCCGTTTCCTACTCTCCCCAGGGATTTCCCCCATCCAGCTTCTCTTGGGTGTCCTCGAGCTCGCGGACCAACCGCTTCAGGTGGTCCGCCGCATAGCCAGGAGACACCAGCCTCGCGAGGGCCTCGATGAGGACATCGAGGGCATTCATGAGGGAGGATTCGTCCTTCGGGTCATAGGAAAGCCGCATGCCTGCTCCTCGGTCGCCTATTCTATCGGCTTCCGCCGCTGAAGTTCAAGCCCCGGAATGGCGGATGCCGCCGACCACCGTCTTTTAGACCGCCAGGTGGAACCGCGCCGACTCCTGCCCCTCCGCCTCGAGGACGATCCGCCCGCCCATGGGCAGGACCACGTTCTCGCGTCCGTGCCCGCTGGGGAACGTGGCAAAGCAGGGGATGTCGAGATCACGCGCGAATCGGGCGACGACGCCTGCGGCCGAGCATCCCGGCACATACGTCCGCGCCCTGCAGCCGACCATCTCTCCGACGACGATCCCCCTGACCCCATCGAGCCGCCCCGAGAGCGCGAGCTGGGTCAACATCCGATCGATCCGGTAGGGCTCCTCGTTGACCTCTTCGAGAAAGAGGACCTTTCCCCTCGTCTCGATCGCATAGGGGGTGCCGAGCGAGAACGTGACCAGGGTGAGGTTGCCGCCGGTCAGCTCTCCTGCGATCCGTCCCGCTCGCGTGAGGAAACGTCCCCGAACGGTCCCCGCGAACGTAGTGCCGTCAAGAATCAGGGCGCGCAGGCTCCGCCGGGTCAACGGGTTATTCCGGCGGCTGAGATCCGGCTCCACCATCGGCCCATGAAACGTAACGAGCCCTGCCCGCTGCGTCAAGGCCAAATGGAGAATGGTCACGTCGCTCGAGCCGAGAAAGACCTTGGGGTGTCGGCGGATCAGGGCCAGGTCGAGATACGGCAGAATCCGTCCCGCCCCGTACCCGCCGCGGGCGCACACGATCCCCTGCACGTCCTCCCGAAGGAACATCGCCTGGAGCGCCGCGGCCCGATCCTGATCGCGACCCGCGAGGAACCCCCAGCGATCGTACAGGTGCGGCGCCTCGAGCACCCGGAGGCCCAGGCGGCGCAGGGCGGCAAGCCCGCGCCGCAGGCGCTTCGGATGCACCGGCCCGGACGGGGCCACCACCGCCACACAATCCCCCGCCCGCAGAGGCCTCGGTCGCCGCTTCCGCATCGCCCCCCGATCCCGTCCGTCCCTGAGACTTATCCACCACGCCGAAGACGACCGGCGCGCATCCTATTGCGCGCAGGGCTCACCGCCTGCGGGTTCCCATGACCGCAAGCGCACTGCGAATCGTGTTCACGTGGATGGCGACGGTGTCCGCGGTCCGGCGCGCATACCCCCCCGCCAAGACGACCACCACGGGAATCCGTTTCCGCATGGCCTCCTGAAAGATCATGCGGTCGCGCCGCTCGAGCCCCGCAACGCTGAGCGCGAGACCTCCCTCCTGGTCGTCGGTGTACGGGTCGGCGCCGGCGACGTAGACGAGAAGGTCGGGCCTGAAGATCTCCACCGCGGGCAGTGCGTGCCGCGCCAGGGCGTCGAGGTACGCGTCATCCCCCGTGCCGGCCGGAAGCCCGATGTCCAGATCGCCCCGCTGCTTGACGTCGGGATACAGGTCCTCTTGGTGGATGGAGCAGGTAAAAACGCTGGGGTCCTCGCGGAAGATGAAAGCCGTGCCGTCGCCCTGATGGACATCGCAATCGACGACCATGGCCTTGATGATCCGCCCCTCCTGTGTGAGGGTCCGGATCGCCACGGCGACGTCGTTGAAGACGCAATAGCCGGCGCCGTGATCCGGGTACGCGTGGTGGCCGCCCCCGCCGATATGGATACCGCACCCGGCCTCCAGGGCAGATCGCCCCGCCCGGATCGTCCCCTCCACGCCGATCCACGCCGCCTCGACCAGTGCCTTGGAATAGGGAAGGTCGAGCACCGCTAACTCTTCGGGAGTGAGCGTGCCGTGCCGCACCGTGTCCACATAGGCTGGCGTATGCACCAGGAGGATGTCCTCGTCACGGGCGGGCGGCGGCTCCTCGAAATCCTCGGGCGTGGCGAGACCGAGCGCAATGACCCGTTCCCGGATCAACCGGAACTTGACCATCGGCAGGATGTGGTCCCCGAGATCGACTTCATACTTCGGAGAATAGAATAACCTCACCCCGGCCGTCCGCATCGCCTGACCCATGGCGGGGTCATGATAGCAGAAAAGTATTGACCTGGCCCACCCTCTTGAATACCGTGCGGGCCGAGGAGCAGATGATGAGGGGGGTGTCGGGACAGCCATGGAGGCGTGTCAGGGGCGCGGCAGCGCTTGTCGTCCTCATGCTGGCGGCCTCGGGAGGCTGCGCGAGAGTGAGCACCGGGCCCGTTCCCGTCGAGGGAGTGGTCAGCGGAAAACACCAGCTCCCGCCGCGCGAAATCCCATCGGAGACCCCGGGAAAAAGAGTCCCCCGCTACTTCCTCTGGATCAAGACGAAAGCAGGACCGGCCTTCGTCGAGGTTTCTGAGGACGTCTTCCACGCCGTGCAGGAAGGCGACACGGTGTGCCTCTACTGCGCGTCGAGCGGCCGGTGATGTCCCGTCCGCAGGCGCCTCACCGTCCCGCCATCGTTTTCTCAGCCAGGGCCTTGAGATCGTCCGAGTCCAGCTCCTCGACCGCCTCGGGAGAAGGATAGAGCGTCAGGACGTGTCCCGTCGCTTCCCGGAGCTCCCCATCGGCGGGCGCGAGGTCGTGGAGCATCTGAAGGGCGCGGGCGCGGGCGGTCCGCTCGAGCGTCAGGACCGGCAGGGTGAGGACGTCTTCGGATCCCTCCTCTTGAAACCGCAACGCGCCCTCGGCCGGAGGCTGCTTCAGAAACTCCAATAGCGCCTGCGCGTTTTCGGCGTCCCACCGCTCGCGATATTCGTTGGTCGGGGGCCGCTCGGCCTTGAGCTTGATCGGCCCCTCGAGCCAGCCTTCCGAGTAGTAGTAATCCTTCCAGCCGCCGCGAAATCCGTGGGTAAAGAGCAGATGCCCCTCGTCGGTCACCTGGAGCGGGTGCCGAAGCTCCTGGATCTGTTTCAGGGTCTTCCAGCCGTAGGCGAAATACATGACCGCGCTCCAGGCATCTGCGATGGTCTCCCCGAGCGCGCTGACGACCGCACGCTCGAGCGCGCTCCCCCGCAGCCGGACCCGAGTTGCGCCGAACGCCGCTTCCGATGCGAGGGCGATGTCCAGGATGCCCCGCACGATCTCTCCCCCGCTCCCCGGGAACGTGCCCCGGCCATAGAGCCCCTCGGCCACCGGGCGATCCGATCGCGTTCTGCCGGCATCCTCTATATAGAGGACGAACTCCGCCTGGCCGACAAACCGGCCGGGCCAGGCCTCGACGTCGAGCGTGTACCCCTCGACGCGCCGGCCGTTGAGTTTCAGCAGCGCATGGTCTTGAGGGAGCGCTTCCTTCGCCACGCCTGTGAGGGTACGCAGTCAATGGAGGGCTTGGCAAGAAAAAAGGTGGGGTCAGTGGGCGGAGATGGCGATGATGAGGACGCCGCTTTCATGCGGGGGGCCGCCGAGGAGGATGGGGCGTCCGCCACGCTGGAGGCCGACCAGGGTGTTCACGCCGGCCGTCGTGATCCTGACCTCTACGCGCCCCCCGGCCGCCCGCATCAGCGCGACGCTGAGCTGCCGGCCGCCGGCGATGGCGGTCCGCCAGGGCTGTTCCGGACTCACCTGCCCCCGGTGGGTCTCGAGCAGCCGATAATTCGTGTAGGCAAAGTCCCGCTGCAGCTCCCGCACGAGGGAATGGATCGTGGGGTCCTGGCGTCCCCCGGGTTCGCGCGAGGCGAGGATGACCCGGACCTCGACCGGGATCGCCTGCGCATACACCAGGGAGACCGGCGACACGAGGAACACGAAGACCATCAGGACGCCGCGCCTCATAACTGCCCCTGCGCCACAACCCAGATGACCTTGAGGCCCTCGCCGGAGGTCGTCAGGACCATCGCGGACACTCCTTCTTCCGGATCGATGGCCTGCACGTCCACCCCTTCCTCGCCGGGCTCCACCGCCACGGTGTGCACCGGCGGCGTCACCACGGGTGCCTCCCACATCCAGTACCCCGTCGAAAGGACCAGGAAGGCCGTGACGAGCGCGCCGGCCAGCGAGAGCCGAGGTCGCTCCCAGCTCGCCTCCCAGATGCCGCGGATCCACGCCATGAAGGACCGGGGGGGGCGCCCGCGCGCGATCCGGGCCCGGACCCCCGGCCACAGCGCAGGGGCCGCCTCGGCCGCGGACTCCTCATGCGCCTGGCGCAAGAGCCCTCGGAGCTCTTCGAGATGCTGAAGCTCCCGCGAGCACGTGCCGCAGCCGGCCAGATGCGCCTGCACCCGGGTCAGCTCAGCATCGCTGAGCTCGCCGTCCACGTACGCATCCAGGGCGCGCCGATACCGCCGATGCCCCATCACGTGACATTCCCTCCTGCTACGACATCCTCAAGCTCTGCTGGAGACGCTGCCGGGCGTGGAAGAGCCGGGACATGACCGTTCCGATCGGTCGGCGGATCACCCGCGCGATCTCCGCATACGACATCCCCTCGAACTCCCGTAAGAGGATCACGGTCTTCAAATCGGGGGGAAGGGCCTCGACGGCGGTGCTGACGCGTTGCCTGAGCTCCCGTCGGTCCAAATCCTCCCCCGGGTTCGCCCTGCCGTCGACCGGCTGAATCGCCGCGTCCTCCGTGGACACTTCCGGCTTGCGCCGGCGGAGCAGATCGGTCGACAGGTTGACGACGATCCGGTACAGCCATGTCCGGAACTGCGCGGTCCCGCGAAACCCCGCGAGGGCGAAATACGCGCGCGCAAACGCGTCCTGAGCCGCCTCCTGAGCGTCCTCCCGGTTCCCCAGCAGGCGGTACGCGATTGCGTAGGCTCGGGCTTGGTGTCGCTTGACCAGCTCTTCGAACGCCGCGACATCTCCCGCGCGGGAGCGTTCCACCAGCTGGTGGTCCTCCATGAGGCCGACTCCCAAACTGTAGACGCGACCATGCCGCCATTTATTTACGACTCCAGCATATCCTAGAGCGCGGCCCGAGGGCAACGGACCGGCCCCATCACCCGGCTCGACCGACCGCGATCCCCGCCCTCGCGGGGTACGGGCACAGCCTGTGAACCGGGCAGCTCGGGCATCTCGGCTTGCGGGCGACGCAGATCGTCCGGCCGTGGGCCTGGAGGAGGTGGCAGAACCGGACCTTGAGCGGACCGGGCACCAGGGGATTCAGATCGAATTCGATCTTGTCCGGATCCGTCTGTGCAGTCACACCGAGGCGCTGGGCCAGCCGACCGACGTGGGTGTCGACTCCGATGGCGGGCTCCCCGAAGGCGTTCCCCCGCAGGATGTTCGCAGTCTTTCGCCCCACGCCCGGCAGCGTCAGGAGCTCCTCGAGCGTCCGGGGCACATGGCCGCCGAACCGAGCGCCGATCGTCCGGCAACACTCCTGTATCGCTTTGGCCTTGTTCCGGTAAAAGCCCGTGGGGCGAATTTCCGCCTCGAGGATGGCCCGGTCCGCGCGGGCCCAATCCTCTGGCTTTCGATACTTTTGAAAGAGCGTTGCGGTGACCTGGTTCACCCGCTCATCGGTGCACTGGGCGGCCAGGATCAGGGCGATGAGAAGCTCGAGTGGCGTCGTGTAGTGCAGCGCCAGTCCGGCCCCCGGATACGTCCGGTCCAGCAGGCGGATGATCTCCCGGACCCGGCGCGCCTGCTGCCCCGGCGTCTCGAGGCGAGGGGAGCGTAGGGCAGGCCGTCTCGCCTTCCCCGCCCTCACCTGGGCTGCTCGCCTCCCCACCCCGTACCCTCGCTCGGTGATTAGTGGTTGGTGGTTGGTGACAAGTGACTTAGGGTTGGCCTCTCTCACCAATCACCAATCACCAGTCACCAGTCACCAAGCGTCCTTAACGCTTACGGGAGGGCTTGGCCTTCGGCCGCCGCGCCTTTGGTGCGGGCCGGCCTCCCCGCCCCGTCTTGCCTTTCAGCATCTGCAGGTTCCCCAAGAGCTGGTCAAGCTTGCGGTGAAGCTCTACCACCTCCTGCCGGCTCGGCGGCAGATACGAGCCAAGACCCTTCCGCAGACCCTCCTCCCACTGCCGGTATTTCTCCTCCAGCCGTTCCTGGAACTGCTCGGTCCGGCGGTTCCACTGCTCCAGCAGGCGCTGTCCTTCCTCCTTGGCCACGGCGCCCCGCTGAACCAGCTCGTCCACCATCCGCCAGGTTTGCTCCTGAAACTTGACGGCGGCTTCGACGGAGGCGTTGACCGATTCGCGCAAGAGTCGGGTGAGCTGCTCCGTCCACTCCTTCATCACACTCCTCCCATCACCGGCGCTCCAAGGCGCGGCCCCCTCAGATCCCCAGCACCTTCGCGGTGCGGTGGACATCGCGTGGCTTGACCCAGAAGATGGCCCCGTAGCGGCCCGCCCCTGCCGAAACGGCATCTACGGCGGTCACGTTGATCTTCGCCGCCGCCAGTTTGCTCAGCCAGTCGAGGCAGGCGCCGACGCGGTCGTCCCCCTGGACGAGAAAACCGGTCTTCTTGGAACTGATTTTCCATTTCGCCCTCCGAGCCACCGCGACAAATGCGGCAGCATCGTCCGGGATGAAGTCGAGCTGCGCTCGCCGTCCCTGCGGGAACCCTGTAAAGGCCAAGAGATTGACCCCGTTGTCCCTCAGCACCGCAAGGATCTTGACCCCTTCCCCCGGCTTGTCGGGGACCTGAACGTAGAAGTAATCGACGCGCCGAATCATCTCCGCCATCGCCCCCTCCTTCGATCCGCCACTGGACCGCCCCTTCCCTCTACACGACAGGGTCTGCCTCGTCCCGCGCTCCCCCTGAGCCCCATTATCTGCTCAGGGCGGTGACACTCTCCGTGGTGTTAACTATTTGAAAAGACTGATTTGTCAGGTAGGTGCTCCCGATACCGGAATCCGGTACGGGTCAAGGCCGTCTCCGTCCATCCTCCAAGCGTCCCTGCGGTCAGTCAGATGTACAGCGAGCAGGTGGGTCAAACAACCCGGACGCTAGCATACTTGGGGCCCGGAGTCGCGCAAAATTGCGGGATGGTGAAGAATCGGTGAAGCGCGCCCGGAGAAGGGCTACCGGTGAAGCGGACGGACGGATGAAGGACTGAGGAGGAATGCCTCGGTGCGGAGGCGGTCCAGGGAGGTGCCGATCACGGCGACCTCGAAAGGACTCAGATTGAGGAATTGGTTGCCCATTCCGGTGACGGCGGCCGGCTGCCCGTCGCCACCCGACACCCACACGACCCGGGCGCGCAGAGCGAGCGGGTCGGACCCGCCCGGCAGGACGAATCGAAGTTCGATCTCCGTCCCCGGCGGGGGCGGCGCCTCCGCTGCGACGAACATCCCGCCCTGGCTGAGGTTGAGGCATCTGCCGCGCGCCACCCTGCCCGCGACCGCGTACTCTACGTCGAACTCGACCGGCGTCCGCTCATGCCCCCGGCTCCGGGCCTGCGAGACCCATTGCCGCACCAGAATTGAGTCTACGGGGAATTCAAAAGCCACCCCGTGCGGAACGGCGGCGCCCAGCAGCGTGCGGACCCGACGGTCCGTCCAGACGACGGTGCCGCGGACCGGCTCTTCCTGGCAGACATGGATCAGGATGGAGACGCCCAGAGGAAGGGTTTCGGGCAACAGGCACGCGGCGCCGCCCGCCCCGATGTTCAGCGTGGTGCCGGAGAGGGTCTTGGGGGCGCCTTTCCCGTAGCTGCGGACGGTGCACCGCACCGGCAGATAGGCGACAAAGCGCGGCCAGCGCCGGACCTTCTTGAAGTTCTGGTGCGGCGACATCTCGCTCACGCGTAACCTCCTGAAAAACAACACGATAGCAAGAAACATGCCAGGCGCGCCGAGCCGCGCGAGCGTCCTGGCCCTCTGCTCGGCCATCCATTCCCCGTACGACGGGTGCGCCAATGTGGTGTAGATCTCGGGTCCTGTCCGGAGGACATTTT
>DASRUH010000054.1:0-10047 GCA_035655535.1 Methylomirabilis sp. (SeqCode) | reverse complement strand
CGCGCGCCGGGGTCGACTCGTCGTCGTAATAGAGCACCTTGATCCTGTAGTATTTCCCGCCGACCCTGACACCGCCCATCTCGTTGATGCGCTTGACGCCGAGTTCGTAGCCGTCCTGCGTGTTCTTGCCGTTCGTCGAGTACTTGCCGGTCAGCGACACCGCGGCACCGAGGATGATGGTGTCTCCTTCGACCTTCGGGCTCGCCGGCCCGACCGCGGCGAGCACCAACGCGACTGCACCCAATACCGCCCAGGCACGCCTCTTGACCACTTTCTCCATCCTCCTTCCTCCTTACGGCCCTTTCGTGGGAAGAGGTCCACGGACGGGCCCGTACTGTCCGTACGACTTATGCAAAGAAGGTAGCATGAATGTCTTTCTTATTCGGTACTTGCGGGACCGCAGGGGTTAGCGTCCTTCGCCTTCGTGGGCCACAGGGGAGAGACGGTGCCCCCGATGCCCCCTTCTCAATAGAGCGTATCCGGGAAGATGCTGAGATGTCAAGTGAGCAATACGCATCTCGCCCCTCATTGTCAGTTGTCCACCGTTGGCCACGGTGGGAGGTTCCCGTCGGGGTCAAAGGTCACCTCGTGCCGGTCCGAGAGTAGGGAGAGGTCCCGGCGCTGCCGGGCCTCGGGCAGGAGGGATTCGGAGATCAGGATGGTCTTGAGGTCGAGGGTGTTCTTGATCCGCACAATCCGGGCGCTCAAGGGGTCGCTCGCCCGGATGGTCTTGAGGACGGCCTCGAGGGCCTCCCGGTCGGTGGGGAAGGCCATCGGGAGGCGGGAGTGTTCCGGGGTCCGGGCGGCCAGCGAATTGATATAAGTGACCCCCCGGTCCATCTCCCTCAGGAGGCGCTCCGTAGTGGCGTCGGCTAACCCGATGCCGTTGGCGTTCCCCTGGGTCTCCTTCGTGAGGCCCCGGACGAAGATCCGGCCGATCCGCGGCCGTGCGAGAGGCTTTTCGATCAGGCTGAACCGCCGGCCGATCACATTGGTGTCCATCCCGGTCCCCGCGATATCCTTTCCCATCTCATCGACGATCAAGAGATCGATGTCATCGAAAGGAAGCCGCGGCGCCCACCGGCGCGCCCGCAGAAAGAGCCTCACCTCTCCGGAGACCAGTCCTTCGGCAGGAAGGGCAACCACCTGGGCTAACCCCCCGTCGCTGTTTTCGAGGATGGCCAGGCCGCCCAGGATCCGGGCCCGAGCGAGGACCACAGCGCTGACGGCCCGGATGACCCGCTCGTAGCCGTGCTGCATGACGGCCTCATGGCAGGTCGTCGCCCCTTGGTGGTTGCCGAGCCCGAAGACCGTCATCTTGAGGAGGCCGCTGCCGATCCTGCCGGCGAAGCCGGTGTGGGGTTTTATGCGGTTGACCAGGAGGATCCCATCCGCCCTGGTTGCCTCTGTGTCGAGGACGACGGGAATCCCCTCGGGTGTGAGACCGAGGGGTGTGACGTCCATGGAGGAGAGGATCAACGCCCCCATCGTCTCTTCAGAGATCCCGTACATGCGCAGGAGCTGCCGTTGTCCCTCGGCCGTGCCGCCTCCGTGGCTCCCCATGGCCGGGATGATGACCGGTTCTGCCTTGAGCTGGCGCAGGGCGGCAACGATGGTTTTCGTGATGGTGGCGATTTCGGCGATCCCGCGGCTGCCGGCGGTGATCGCCACCCGCCGTCCTGGATGGATCCGCCCCGAGAGGGCAAGGTCTTTGAGGGCTCGTTCGGTGGCGGCCGCCGCGTTGGCAAGGGTGGGGCCCCGGCGCTTGACCTGGATCAGAGTCATCCGTGGAAAGGTCATCACGACGCCTCCTGAGGGATGGGCGGAATATAGGCGGCACCCGGAGGCAGTGTCAAGGCCTTGACAGGTGTTGGTCGTGTGGCTACCCTGAACCCTTGCCTGAGCCTCTTACGAAACGACATTGAGGAAGCGGGAATGACACTCACAGCGGTCTTTTTCGATGCCGGAAACACGCTCGTCAGCCTCGACTACGCCGCCATCGTCGATGTGCTCGCCGGGGAAGGGTTCCGGGTCACCCGGGATGAGGTCTGGAGGGCCGAGTGTCGGGCCCGGGTCAAGCTCGACCCGTTTCTGGCGCAGGCCGAGGTCCGAGAATCTCGCGAGGTCTTTTCCCGCTATATGCGCACCGCCTGTGAAGAGATGGGAATCTCCTGGGGCGAGAGGGCGGAGCGAATCCTGGGGCGGCTCAGCGAGATCAACCGACGCGAGGGCCTCTGGCGGGGAGGGGCGATGCCAGGGGCCCGCGAGGTCCTGGCCGGGCTGAAGGGGAAGGGCTACGTCGTGGGGGTCATCTCGAACTCCGATGGCCGGCTCGAGACCCTGGTCAGGGACGCGGGCCTGGCAGGCTCACTCGATGTGATCATCGATTCGCGGGTCGTCGGTGTCGAAAAGCCTGATCCGCGCATCTTTCACTTGGCGCTGGAGCGAACCGGTGTCGCACCCCACGAAGCGATCTACGTGGGAGATTTTTACAGCCTCGATGTGGTGGGGGCGCGCCGCGCCGGGCTCGAGGCTATCCTCCTTGATCCGCTCTGCGCCTGGCCCCAGCTCGACTGCGTGAAGGTCCAGGACCTCTTCGAAGTCCCCGGTCTCGTACTCCCCAATGACGGGAGGAGTGCCCCTCCCGGGGATCGTTTGACACCCGCCTGATCAGTCCCGTATAGTCTGGCCGCAGAGATCAAGAGAAGATCCGCGCCCCGGGCGTGGCGAGAGGCGATCTGGGAGCAGCATAGGGGATGGGGGATGGAGAGACGGGTGGCCTTGATCACGGGGGGGGCTCGTGGGATCGGGCGGGCCATCGCCCTTCACCTGGCAGCATCCGGCTGGTCCGTCGCTATCTGCTATCGCAGCAGCAAGGCAGAGGCTGAGGAGACGGTTGAGGCGATCCAGAAGGAGGGGACCCGTGGCCTGGCGATCAAGGCCGACGTTTCCGATCCCGAGGCCGCCCTGGGCTTGGTCCGTCAGGTAGAAGGGACCTGGGGACGGATTGATGCCTTGATCAACTGCGCGGGGCCCTACCACCGTATCCCCCTGCTCGAGGAGACGATCGAGGGCTGGCATGCGATGTTCAGCAATAACCTGCATCCGGTCTTTTACCTGAGTCGGCTGGCGGCGCCCGGCATGATCGAACGAAGGTGGGGTCGCATTATCACGTTCAGCATGGCGAATGCCGATCAGCTCATCGCGCAACCGCAGCTCACCGCCCACTATATTGCCAAGGCCGGGATCCTGATCCTCACCCGCACGCTGGCCCGCGTCCTGGCTCCCCACGGGATCACCGTCAATGCCATCTCACCGGGCTTCGTCGCCTCGGGGAGCGCTCCGGCAGAGGAGCTCAAGGCGATGGAGAAGAAGATCCCCGCCGGATACGTCGGGACGGTGGATGATGCCGTGGCGGTGGCGGGCTTTCTCCTTTCGGACGAGGCGCGGTACGTCAACGGGGCCAATATCCATCTGAGTGGGGCCTGGGGGATCTGATGCTGTCCCCGCTGCCCCGGACGATCCGCTGGGTGCTCGGGATGTCCATTCTGACTTTTTTCTTTACCGTTCCTCACGCCGCGGAGGACTTCCTGCACGGAGAGCCGGCCCGCCTGGGGCTCAGCAACAGCTCGATGGCCTTTGTCCTTGCCGTCGCGTATGCGGTCCAGGCCCTCGCCGTCGCGCTCTCGGCCTGTCAAAAGCCCGCCGGCCATTGGTTGCATCTCGCCGTTGGCCTCGTGTGGGGTCTCGGGGCGGCGGTGATTCACCTTCCGGAGGTCCTTGCCCCCGGACCATACCGCGAGGGGCTCGCGTCGCACGCCCTCCTCTTCGCCCTCATGCTCTCTACTGCCGCTCTCTCCGTCGCCTCATTCCTTGCCCTCCGCCAGGAAGGATACGGGGTACGACGGGCCGGGCGAGATCCGACGGTCCAACACCACCTGTCGCGGCCGGGGGGTTGACAAGGGAGGGGACGCTCCACCTGTACCCAGGATCCCGACCCGAACAGGATCGACGGGCAGAAAAGTAGAGACGCGGTTTTAGAAATTTGCTATGCTAAAACGGCCATGGACCAGGTCGAAAAGCGCCAGGACCCCCGGCTTCTACTGCGGATGCCGGTTCGTTGCGAGGGCCCGGCCGTCCCCTCTTACCGCACGCTGGGCTTCACCAGGAATGTCAGCAGGAGTGGGCTGCTGCTGGAGGCGCCGCAGGTTATGGCCCAGGGTGCCACGACGCACCTCCGTATGCTCACCGGGACCCGGATCGCCTCCGCCGAGGCGGCGGTGGTTTGGACGTCCGAGGCTTCCCCTGGCCGAATGGGTTTCCGGTTCACCAAGATGAGCCGGGCCGATGCCTTCGCCTTGGAAGAGCTGCTGGCCTTCCAGGGAGGCCCCACCCCCCGGTCCTCACTGCGCATTCCCATCGATCTTGAGGTCACCTGTCTGGTCCCCCCGAATACGCGCCTTCAGGGCAGGGTCGAGAATCTGAGCGATGGGGGCCTGTTGGTGGTCCTTCCTCAGGCGGTTCCGCCCCGGACGCGCGTCAGTGTGGCCGGGCCCGCCTGGCTTGCCCTTCCGCCGGTGGAAGCGGAGATCGTGTGGACCCGAGACAGCCTGCAGAAGGAGGGCGCACTGCACGGTCTGCGCGTCCTCGCGGACGAGACGGGGAAAGAGCTCTTCACCATCGGCGCCATCCTCCGGAGCTTCTTCGGCTAGTGCCGCTCCAACTATTCGCGCCCACCCGGAGAAAGCGATGCGCTACACCTACGTGCTGCTGAGCCAACAGGACAACAAGATGGACACGGGCAGCACCTCGTTCTTCGCTGACATTTCCCGGGCCGAATAGCCAGCGTCCGCGACAGAACCTCGGGCGGCGTGGTGGCGGACCGTTTTCTCTTGAGGGCCGGACGGGGCACAGTGGACGAGGACGATGAAAAGACTGTATCGGTCACGAAACGACAAGAAGATCGCGGGGATCTGTGGCGGCCTGGGTGAAATGTTCTCGATCGATTCTACGCTGATCAGGCTCGCCGTGGTCTTCCTCGGATTGGTCACGGCTGTCTTTCCTGTCTTCGTCGCATATATCGTCGGATGGATCATTATGCCGATCGCCCCCCTCCAGGCAGAGACGAGTGGCAGGAGCGTGGAGTGACAGCGGATGATCATCCGGGCCGACGACCGTGGACTGACGCTTATCCGTCAGACAGAGCACGCCCGCCTCTGCGGGGAGATGGCCCGGTCATGGGGCAATGAGCATTTCGAACCTGTAGAGCCCCTGGAGCGGGTCGCCTGGGCTGCCGCCGAGCACGACAACGGGTGGGCCGAGTGGGAGGAGGCGCCGAGGCTCAACCCGAAGACGCGGCGGCCGTACACCTATACCGACATCCCCATCGACCAGCACCAGGAAATCTACCGCCGGGGCATCGGGCGGGCGATCACCCACGACCGGTATGCCGGCCTCCTGGTGAGCCTTCACGGCTCGTTGCTCTATGCCCGATTCCGGTCGGGTCAGCCGGGTGCCCAGGACTTCCTGGAGGAGCAGCGCGGCGTACAGCGCCGGTTGGTGGATGAGATGCGCACCGATCCGGCACTCCGGAGCTTCTGCGAGGAGCCGCGCCTCGGCACGAACCGGGACCTCGTCTTTGGGTGGGACACCCTCTCTCTCTTTCTCTGTCACGACGCCGCGTGGATGGACCACCTCGAGCTGCCCGCCGGCTACCACGGGCGTCGGGTCCGGGTGGCGGTCGCGCCCCGGAGGGAAGGATGGATCCTGGACCCCTACCCGTTTCGGACAACCCCGCTCGTGCTGTCGGCTGCGGCGTTCCGCATGGAGCGAACGCACTTCGCCAGCGAGTCGGAGCTCTGCGAGGCGCTCGACGCCTCAACAAAGATAGGGCTCGACTTCGTGATCGAGGCGGCCGGGGACTGAGCGGAAATAATAAGGAGAAGGTATCGAGACTTTACTCAGCATCGGTCTGGGAATTGGCGAGGACAAAGCCCCGCGGGCAACCTGAACCCCGATCGGTGCGAAAATCTCTTGAAACCGGCCCTGCCCGATACTACCATTACTCGGTGATTGAGGAGCCGAGGTCCAGGTTCGGAGCTGGAATCGCGCTGGAAACGCGGAACGAAAGGAGGCAAGATGAAACGAATCGTGGCAATGCTGCTGGGAGTTGCGCTGGTCTTTCAGGGTGTCGCCTGGGCGGAATCAAACTCGCAGGAGAGCACGGGGGCGAAGGTCGGCTACGGGGTCGGTAGCGTGGTGGGGTCGGCGGTCTACTTCCCCTTCAAGGCGAGCTTCTGCATCCTGGGGGGAATTGGCAGCGGCTTTGCCCTCCTCTTTGCCGGGCCGAACACAGCCGACCGGGTGGTCAGCACTACCTGTCGCGGGACCTGGGCCATCACCCCGGACGTTGTCAAGGGAAATGAATCGGTCCACTTTGTCGGTGATGCCCCTGCACCTGCCTCCCAGGCCAGGCAGTAATCGTGCGCGTCGCAGGCAGGTGATGCGCCCACGGTAGGGGGGCGCGGCGGAGGGAGGAACCATGGCGACGGCAATCGTTCTCGTCACCGCCGATCCGGGCAAGGACCGGAAGGTCGCTCAGGAACTGAAAAAGATCAGGGGGGTGGAGGGGGTGTGCCTCGTGAGTGGCGTGTATGACGTGGCGGCGACGGTCCGAGGGGGAAGCCCGGAGGATATTCTGGGGACTGTCTACGACAAGATCCGAGCGCTGCCGGGCGTCCGTGGCAGCCATACCATGTTCTGCCTCGAGGTTTGAGGCAGCTTTCTCACTCCCATAATATTTGCTGAGAGGACAAATCTCGGGTGCAAACGCGCCACGTTGCGCTGAGACACGGCGATGTCCTGCTCCTCGTCGGTACCACGAAGGGAGCATTCTTGCTGCGCTCCACCCCTGCGCGCTCCCGCTGGCAAAAGACCTTGTGTCTGGGCCTTCGTCGTGGCATGCTGCGCCCACGGCCAGAGGCTCCTTCGAATCGACGCTCTCCGCGGAGTGAACCATGACGACAAATGCATCGGTGCGCCGCTGGGTCAAGGAGGTCGCACGGATGTGCGGCCCGGCCGACGTCGTCTGGTGCGACGGTTCTGAGGCTGAACGGGAACGACTGCTGGAGGTGGCCGTCCGTGCGGGAGATCTTATTCCGTTAGACCAGCGGAGGCTACCCGGCTGCTACCTCCACCGGAGCGACCCTAACGACGTCGCCCGCACCGAGCACCTCACCTTTATCTGCTGCCGGGGAAGGGACGATGCCGGTCCCACCAACCACTGGATGGCCCCGGCCGAGGGCTACGACCGCCTGTCCAAGATCTTGAGCGGCTCCATGGAAGGCCGGACGATGTACGTCATCCCCTTCGTGATGGGACCCCCCGGCTCCCATTTCAGCAAGGTCGGCATCCAGGTCACGGACAGCGTCTACGTGGTCCTCAACATGCGGATGATGACCCGGATGGGGACGGTGGCGTGGGAGCAGCTAGGCGGCTCGGACAGCTTCACCCGCGGCCTGCACTCCACGGCCGATCTGAACGCCGATCGCCGCTACATCTGCCACTTCCCCGAGGACAACACCATCTGGAGCGCGGGGTCGGGCTACGGCGGTAACGCGCTCCTCTCCAAGAAGTGCATGTCCCTTCGCATCGCCAGCTATATGGGTCACCACGAGGGCTGGCTTGCCGAGCACATGCTGATCATCGGGGTCGAGAACCCGGACGGCGAAGTGACATACATCTGCGGCGCGTTCCCCAGCGCCTGCGGCAAGACCAACCTCTCCATGCTGGTCCCGCCGGCCTCCATGAAAGGTTGGCGCGTGTACACCCTGGGGGACGATATCGCCTGGCTGCGCGTCGGTCTCGACGGCCGCCTGTGGGCCGTCAACCCCGAGGCGGGATTCTTCGGCGTGGTCCCGGGCACGAGCTCCAAGACCAACCCCAACGCCATGGCGGCCATCCAGAGGAATACCCTCTACACCAATGTCGCGCTCAGGCCCGACGGCAGCGTGTGGTGGGAGGGCCACGACGATCCGCCGCCACGTACCGCGCTCGACTGGCGTGGCCGTCCATGGACGCCGTCGCACGAGGAGCTAGCTGCCCACCCGAACAGCCGATTCACGACGCCGGCGCGTCAGTGTCCCTCCCTCTCGCCCGAGTGGGAGAACCCCAAGGGGGTCCCGATCAGTGCCATCCTCTTCGGCTCGCGGCGCCAAAAGCTCTTGCCCCTCGTCTACCAGGCCTCGAGCTGGCAGCACGGCACCTTCCTGGGGGCCACGTTAGCGTCCGAGACCACCGCCGCGATCACCGGCGCCGTGGGCGTCGTGCGCCGGGATCCCATGGCCATGCTCGCCTTCTGCGGGTACAACATGGCCGATTACTGGGCCCATTGGCTCTCGATGGAAAAGCGGGCTTCACATCTCCCGAAGGTCTTCCGGGTCAACTGGTTCCGGAGGGATGAAAAGGGCAGGTTCCTCTGGCCCGGCTTTGGCGAGAACCTGCGGGTCCTCAAGTGGGTGATCGAACGCTGTCGAGGCGACGGCGAGGCGGAGGAGACACCCATCGGATACGTCCCCACGCCCTCCGCCATCGGCGGAAAGGGGCTCGATGTCTCCGAGGATGTCCTGGAGGAGCTGCTTAGGGTCGACCGCGAAGGGTGGCGGACGAACCTCCGCAACCAGGCCGAGTTCTTTGCGAAATTCGAGGACCGCCTGCCCACCGGCATCCGTGAGGAGCACGAAGCCCTCGCCCGGCGCCTCAAGATGAAGTGAGACCGGACCGTTGGGAAGGAACAGAGACGGGACGGTCGGTCCCGAACCGACGTGTGCACTGGTGGCGGCGAACCGAGTCGAGTGGTCCCTGCCCGCATGCGGTCTGTGCGTCACCCGGCCCCTGATGCGTCCAAGGATGCCGTTCAGTAACGTCTGGGTTATTGTGCTGCTGGTCGGGGGGGGCTACGTGGCGCTCGTACTCATCCTGTTCTTCTTTCAATCTCACCTCCTGTACTTGCCGAATGTGCCCTCCCGTGCCGTGGTCGTGACGCCGGACGACGCGGGGCTTGCCTACGAGTCGGTGACGATCACCACCGAGGACGGTGTGGCCCTGGACGGCTGGTTCGTTCCCGTGAGCCAGGCGCGGGGCCTATTGCTATTTTTCCACGGCAATGCCGGGAACATCTCTCACCGGCTCGACTCCCTGAAGATCTTCAACGAGTTAGGTCTCGCCACGCTGATCTTTGATTACCGCGGCTACGGACGGAGCGAGGGTGAGCCCTCGGAGGAGGGGACCTATCGAGACGCCGAGGCGGCCTGGCGCTTTGTGACCGAAGGACGGCACATTCCACCCCACGAGGTCGTGCTGTTTGGTCGTTCGCTCGGGGCCGCCATCGCGGCGCATTTGGCGACCAGGCACACCCCGGGGGCGCTGATCATCGAGTCTGCCTTTACGTCCGTTCCCGACCTGGCGGCGGAGTTGTATCCCTTCCTGCCGGCGCGATGGTTGGCCCGATTCCGCTACAGCACCCAGGCCGATCTTGTCTCCGTGTTGTGCCCTCTCCTCATTGTGCACAGCCGGGACGACGAGATTATCCCCTTCGCGCATGGTCAACGATTGTTCGCGGTCGCCAACGAGCCGAAGCGGCTCTTAGAGCTCCGCGGCGGCCATAACGATGGGTTTCTCGTGAGCCGGCACACCTATATGGACGGCTTGCATACCTTTCTGCGGGCGCATCTCCGCCCACGCAACCCGTAGCGAGAATCGGCACCCGTTGGGTCCGAGGGCAGTGCAATGATCCCGTATCTGGTCTACAAGAACATCCACCTCGTCGGTGTCTTTATGATCCTGATGGCGTTGGGGGGCCTCCTCCTTCACTCTATTACCGGAGGCACGCAGGAGCACTCATGGAGGCGGCCGGTCGCCATCACTCACGGGGTCGGATTATTGCTGGTGCTGCTCGGCGGGTTCGGCATGCTCGCTCGTATCGGCATCTACTGGTCGTGGCCGGGGTGGGTGACGGGAAAGATCATTATCTGGCTGCTCTTCGGCGGT
>DASRUH010000053.1:0-6311 GCA_035655535.1 Methylomirabilis sp. (SeqCode) | reverse complement strand
GGGATCTGGTTGCCCCCCTGACGCTGGCGGCGGTAGCCGTCGGTGCGGACGGGGTAATGGTCGAGGTGCATCCCCAGCCGGAGGTGGCCTTATCCGACGGACCGCAGGCGCTGATCCCTGATCGCTTTGCCGCCTTGATGGAACAGGTCCGAGCGCTGGCCACCGTCATCGGCCGCACCCTGTAACATCGATGGCTAGTGGCTACGTACTCACTCGAGATGCAGGGGTTGAAAGAGTTCAAGGTTCAACGTGCAACGTTTCAGACCGGATCCCGAACGTCGAACCTTGAACATTGAACGTTGCACTGCTCAGCGACGTGAACTATGAACCGTGAACTCTTATTTCAACGGATCGCCGTCATCGGAGTGGGGCTCATCGGCGGGAGCCTCGCGCACGCCTGCCGGGGCAGGCTGGCCGGGCGCGTCGTGGGGCTGGACGCCGACCGAACCCATCTGGACCACGCGATGGCCCTGGGCCTTGTGGACGAGGTGGGCGATCTCCCCACGGGGGTTGCGGGGGCCGACCTGGTCGTGGTGGCGGTTCCTGTCGGGGCGATTACGGAAGTCGTTCGTGCCGTCGCTCCGCATCTGGCGCCTGACTGCATCGTGACCGACGTCGGGAGCGTGAAGGGTGAGCTCGTCGCCGAGGTGGAGCGGGAGTTGCCGCCCGGGCTGGTCTACGTGCCCGGGCATCCGATCGCCGGGACGGAACGCTCGGGCCCGGAAGCGGCCTCGGCTGGACTCTTCCGCGGGACCCTCTGCATCCTCACCCCGACCTCGCGAACCCCCGAAGCGGCGGTGAAGGCGGTGACACGCCTCTGGGAGGGCGTGGGAGCGCATGTGGGCCTGATGGACCCCCTCCGGCACGATCGCATCTTCGCCCTGGTGAGCCATCTCCCCCATGTCGTCGCCTACGCCCTGATCGGGACGATACCGAACCAAGAGGAGAGGGGGGAGGATTTCCTGCGCTTCAGTGCCGGGGGGTTGCGCGATTTTACGCGGATTGCGGCCTCCCATCCGGTCATGTGGCGGGATATCCTCATCCGGAATCGCGGCGAGGTGTTGGAATCAATTGCGCGATTCCGAAAGGTGCTGGAGCGAATTGAAGCGATGATTCGGACGCGGGATGCGGCGGGCTTGACGGAGGAATTCACGCGTGCAGGGGAGGTGCGTAAACACCTGCGGTGAAAACAGTGACGCCCGCACAGCGTGAGGTCGCGCTGCTCGTCGCGCTGCGGCGACCGCCGCAGCCCCGGTGGGAGGCGGAAGACTCCCTGGAGGAGCTGGCCCGGCTCGCAGTTTCGGCGGGGGCCGAACCGGCCCTGCGGCTCCTCCAGGAGCGCGCGGCGCCAGATCCTCGGACTTTCATCGGTCCGGGGAAGACCGAGCAGGTCAAGGCGATGTGCGAAGAGGGCATCGACCTCGTCATCTTCGACAATGACCTCACCGGGTCCCAGCAGCGGAATCTCGAAGTCGCCATCGGGCGAAAGGTGATCGACCGGACCGCGCTCATTCTCGATATCTTTGCGCAGCGGGCCCGCTCGAAGGAGGGGAAGCTGCAGGTCGAATTGGCCCAGTTGAGATATCTGCTCCCACGGCTCACCGGGCACGGGGGCGAGTTGTCCCGGCTCGGCGGCGGCATCGGTACGCGGGGCCCCGGGGAGACGCAGCTGGAGGTGGACCGACGGCGCATCCGGCGCCGGATCGGGAAGATCGAAGAGGAGCTCGAGAAGGTCCAGCGCCATCGGGCGTTGCTTAGGCGGCATCGCCGGAGAAAGGCCCTTGCGACCGCCGCGTTGGTGGGGTACACCAATGCGGGGAAATCCTCTGTCCTCAACGCGCTGACCCGCGCGTCATTGCCGGTCGCCGACACGTTGTTCGCCACGCTGGACCCGACCGTTCGAAAGGTGATGCTCCCCGACGGCCGGGCGGTCCTGCTGTCCGATACCGTCGGGTTTATCAGAAAACTGCCGCATCAATTGGTGGCGGCGTTCAGCGCGACCCTGGAGGAGGTTCGGGTCGCGGATCTCTTGCTCCACGTGATTGATATTGCGCATCCGGAGTGGCAGGGGCAGGTACGGGCGGTGACGGGCGTTCTCGAAGAGCTTGGAGTGGCGGCCAAACCCCTGATCCATGTGTATAACAAAGTCGATGCGCTCCCGCATCCCGACGCGGTGGGCTTTCTCACCCGTCAACCGGGATCGGTGGTGGTCTCGGCGAAAACCGGCGCGGGGCTCTCGCAGCTCAAGCAGGCCATCGCAGCGACACTGGATACCCTCGAGATGGCGCCCGTCGAGTCCAAGGCGGGCAGGGGGGCTGAGGCGACAGGCAGGCGATGATATTCAACCTCCCCAATGGGCTCACTTTCCTCCGCATCATCCTGACACCGGTGATCGTGGTCTTGCTTTTCCAGGGGGAGTTCTCGTGGGCCCTCCTTGTGTTTCTGATCGCCGGGCTCACCGACGGGCTGGACGGGTTTCTGGCTCGGTCGCTGCGGGACCGGACGGAATTCGGGAGAATCCTCGACCCGGTTGCGGATAAGATCCTGCTGGGGTCGTCCTTCTTCAGCTTGGCCCTTGTGGGACGGCTCCCCCTCTGGTTGGTGGTGGTCGGAGTGGGAAGGGACGTTCTGCTCGTGGTGGGATCCTGCGTGTTGTACGCGGTCAGTGGCCGCCTGGGCTACCCCCCGTCGACGCTGGGGAAGGTGAGTACCGTGTTACAGGTGCTGACCGTGCTGGCGGCGATGACGACGGTGGGGGGGAGTGGGCGCCTCGACCCCCTGATCTGGGGGACGGCGGCCGTGACCGTTTTGTCGGGGCTCGATTACCTGTACCGTTTCGTGGCCGAGTTGGTCGCCCGGTCGCGAAACGCCTCGCCTGCATAGGAGAGGGTGCGCCTCGCCGCCCGATCCCCCCTCGGACTTCTCGGTTGTCCCACGTGCGTCTCCACGGCATTGCGATTCCGCCTGCGTCGGCCCCATCTTACCGTGGCGGCGCGCCGGGCTGCTGCGTTGCGCCTGGTGTGCTGATGCAGTATGCTACTCCCGTGGTTCAACGGAGAGAGCAGAAGCCCGTGGAAACGCAAGGGACCGTGGCCATCGTGGGCCGTCCCAACGTCGGAAAGTCCACCCTCTTCAACCGGCTCGTGGGGGGACGTCGCGCGATCGTGGAAGCGACCCCCGGGGTCACCCGGGACCGGAATTATGGGACGGCCGAGTGGCGAGGCCGATCGTTCACCGTCGTGGATACCGGGGGTCTCGAGCCGGGCCCTTCCAGCCCGTTGACGCAGGAGGTGGTCGCGCAAGCGGAGCGGGCTGTCCAGGAGGCGGACGTCATCCTATTTCTCGTCGATGCCCGGGAGGGGCTCACCCCGGTAGACGAGGAGATCGCCCTGCGGCTCCGCCGACAGACGGAGCGACCGGTCCTCCTCGTCGCCAACAAGGTGGATGTGCCGACGGGCGCGCCGGATGCCGTGGAGTTTCACCGGCTCGGTTTCGGCGACGTTCGTACGGTTTCCGCAGAGCACGGAATCGGGGTGGGCGATCTGCTCGATCATGTGCTCGCAGCGTTGCCCCCACAGGAGCACGCGGAAGTTTCCCCTGAGCCGGTCACCATCGCCGTGATCGGACGGCCCAACGTGGGGAAATCTTCCCTCGTCAACCGGATCCTGGGTGAGCCCCGAGTGATCGTCAGTCCCGATCCCGGGACGACGCGGGACGCCGTCGACACTCCGTTCACCTATCAAGGGCAGCGGTACGTCTTGGTGGACACCGCGGGCATTCGGGTCCAGAGCCGCGTCGGCCATCGCCTCGAGTACTACAGCGTGCTCAGGGCCGTGCAGAGCGTCAAACGCTGCGATGTAGCACTGATCCTGCTCGATCCGATGACCGGGGTGGTGCGCCAGGACGCCCGCATCGCCGGCATTGCCCAGGAGGCGGGATGCGCCGCCATCCTCGTGGTGAACAAGTGGGATTTGGTGGAAAAGGGGGCGGGGGTCGCGGACCTGCACCTGCAGCGCATTCGGGAACGACTCGGTCATCTCGAGTACGCCCCGGTCCTCTTCATCTCGGCGCACACGGGTCAGCGCGTATTCACAATTTTTCCTGTCGTGGAGCAGGTCCTGAAGGAGCGGGATCTCCGCATCCCTCCCGAGGAACTGCGGCGCCTCGTCGAGGAAGTGGTTGCCGCCCATCCCCCGCCGTCGGCGCGCGGCCGGCCGGTGATGATCCGGGACGCCGTCCAGGTCGGGTGTCGCCCACCCACCTTTGCCATCTTCGTGAGTGATCCGAAAAGCATCCCCCCTTCCTACGCGCGGTATCTCGGGAACCGCCTCCGGGCGACGTACGGCTTCGCGGGCAACCCGATTCACCTCCGCTTTCAGCGGGGACGTTCGCCCGGACGGGGACGGGAGCATGCGTCGCGAAATTGATTGCCTCATCGTCGGCTCGGGCCTCGGCGGCCTGACGTGTGGAACCATCCTGGCCCGCCGGGGCAGGCGGGTCCTCCTCCTCACCCGGCGACCGCTCGAAGATTTGCTCTGCTGGGTTCAGGATCGGATCACCCACGAGCGGTCGCCGGAGCTGTGGTGGGGGTTTGAGGACGGGGGGCCGCTGCAATCGCTGCTTGCGCCCGGGACCGGGGGACCGGGCGTCGTCCGGGTTGAACCGGGCATCCAGGTCGTCCTGCCCCGTCACCGCGTGAGCCTCTATATGCTTGGGGCCGACTGGGAGCGGGAACTGCGGCGGGAGTTCTCAGAAGAGGGGGCGACGATCCTCCGCGTCACGGAACGGCTCTGCCGTCTGGCCGCAAGAGTACCACGCGACATGACGGGTCGGTTCGGACGCATCGGGGGGTGGGACGGCGCCTGGCGTGTCGGCCGGCTTTCCCTCCGGGCCTTTCTCCGGAGATACCGCCTGGCGACCCCCTTCTGTACAGTGGCGGAGGCATTGGCGGCAGCCTGCTTCCGGGTGGAACCCGGGCAGGCCACCGTCGCCATGGCCTCCGCAGCGTTCGGGCATGCGCAGCGGGGCTTGTTTGCCCCTCAAGACGGCGTTTCGGCCTTCACCGGGCAGCTCGTCGAGCGCTTCCGCAGGGCCGGGGGAGAGATCGACATCGGCGCAGTGGGCGAAATCAAGAGCCGATGGGGGACGGTTCAAGGGGTGACGACCACGGATGGAGAGGTGATGTCCTGTCGACACCTGGTGTGGGAGCCCGAACCGGGGCCCGAGGGTCGCATCTTCCATTTGCTCGTCGACGAGACGCTGATCCCGGGCGAGTTCGCACAGCACGTTCTCCTCGTGGAAACCGATCCGGGCGAAGGAACACCCGTCGCACTCCTGCATGTCGCCCTGGCATCTGCCGGCACCCGGGATGACGCCGCGCCCGGCCAGCGAGCGGTGGTCGTCCGGATTCTCCAGGGTTCCCCGAAAGAGCCCCTCGATCTTTTGGAGCGGGCCTTTCCCGGATGGGCCAAGGCTCGGGTCTGTCCCGCCTCGTCTCCGCCCAAGCGATCGGAGCATTTCCTCCTGGCCCGCCGATGGCTCCGGCCGAGAAACCTCCACGTGATCCGGCCCGAGAGCCCGCTGGGCCGCGGGGCCGCGGCCGCCGCCTGGAACGGCCATCGCATCGCCACCCGCCTCCTCCGCCGCGCCTGACGTCCCTGCTCCTCGCCTCATCACTCGTTCCTCCGGCGGCCCCAGCTCACATGGGAGTCACGCCGCGGCGTGATCACCTGTTCCGATAGCCTCCGAGCCCGCTCGCTCAGCAACGCCTAACGTTCCGGCTCAGCGGCGCGGCTCGTCCGCGTCCGCTGCAGCCGGTTGTTGGGCCAAGGCATAAGTCCTCGACCCGGCTACTTCATCCTCTATTGCCTTCAGACTGAAGCCAAAAACCAGGTAACGTCAACGGGGGTTGCAGCATCTATAATAGTAGAAGCGTCGATTGCGTCGAGAAGACAGAGGCGCCCACATGACAGATGACGTGCGATTGATAAAGCAAGTGCTGGATGGGAACGCGGAAGCATTCACCGCGCTTATCAGAAAGTATCAAAGCCCCGTGTACGCGTTGGCGTTGCGGCGCGTCGGTCAGGCACACGTTGCCGAGGAAATTGCACAAGATGTATTCCTTACTGTCTACCGAAAACTGAGTCAGTTGAGGGCCAGGGACCGCTTTGGGGCTTGGCTCCGGACAATCACCATCCGCCAATGTCAGATCTGGCTGCGTGCTGAGGCACGAACAGCTACCCATCATGCGTTGACCGAAGACGCACTGAAGGCGGGCCTGCCGGGCGCAGGTAGTGAAGGCGGAGACCGCG
>DASRUH010000052.1:0-2665 GCA_035655535.1 Methylomirabilis sp. (SeqCode) | reverse complement strand
GGTGGAAGTATGTTAAGACGGGGACGAAGGGACCAAGGGACGAAGGGTTGAAGGGACCAAGAGACCAAGAGACCAAGGGATGAAGATCGCTGAGTGCGGAGAGCAGGAAGCGTGCGCGAAATGAAAGTCATCACGCGCAAGGGTGTCGATCCGGGCGACGTCCGGCGAATCCTCATTCGCGGGGTCAACTGGGTCGGCGATGCGGTGATGACGACGCCCGCCATCGCCGGTATCCGAAAGACCTTTCCGCGTGCGACGATCACACTGTTGGTCAAGCCCTGGGTGGCGGGTGTCTTTGCCGGGAACCCGCACATCGACGAGATCCTTCTCTACGATTCGACCGGCCGCCATCGGGGTCTGGCGGGGTTGATCCGTATGGCGCAAGAGCTTCGAGGGCACCGGTTCGACCTGGCCATTCTGCTGCAAAACGCCTTCGAGGCAGCCCTGCTGGCGTCCCTGGCCCGGATCCCGCACCGGATCGGCTACGGGACGCAGGGCAGGGGCCTCCTCCTGACCACGGCGGTCATCTGCGATCGATCGACACGGAGACTGCACCATGTAGACTACTATCAAGCCCTCCTGGGCGCCCTCGGGTGGGTCCAGGGAGAGCGCGAGCCTCGGGTGTATCCGAGCGTCGAGGCAGAATCGCGAGCAATGCTACTCCTCCAGGAGGAGGGAGTGGGGGAGGAGGACGGCCTGGTTGCATTTAATCCCGGCTCGACGTACGGCTCGGCGAAGCGCTGGCCGGCGGACCGGTATGCAGCCCTGGCCGATCGCCTGATTGAGCATCTGGCCGTCCGGGTCCTGCTCACCGGGGCGCCGTCAGACGCGGAAGTGGCGCAGACCGTTCGATCCTTGGCCCGTCGCTCCGACCGGATCATCGACCTCACCGGGCGGACGGACATTCCGCTGCTCGCCGCAGTCCTCGAGCGTTGCGCCGTCTTCGTCACCAATGACACCGGGGCGATGCACGTGGGGGCGGCCGTCGGGACCCCCGTCGTGGCGCTCTTTGGCCCGACGGATGCGAAGACCACATCCCCCGTTGGCCGCCACGTGCTGCTCAGACACGAGGTTCCGTGCAGTCCCTGCCTGCTCCGAGAATGTCCCATCGACCACCGGTGCATGACCGGCATCTTGGTTGATGATGTTTTTTCTTATGTTGTAGCGACTTGCAATTCTACAGGTAAAGTTTTATATTAGGTAATGACGCGCCATGACAAGAGGCTGTCCGGGGGTTTTTCTGGACCGGGACGGAACCATTAACGAGGACAGGGGCTATCTGGCCGACCCCGCCGAGGTCCGATTGCTGCCAGGCGTCGGAGAAGGGCTGCGCCTCCTCCAGGCCGGAGGATTTCGTCTGGTGGTGGTAAGCAATCAATCGGGAGTCGCCCGCGGGATTCTGACGGAGGCAGCGCTCGGAGAGATCCACAGGAGACTCGAGGCGCTCCTGGAAGCGGAGGGTGTCACGCTGACCGCGACGTACTACTGCCCGCACCACCCGGAGGGCGATCCGCCGTATCGGGAGGCGTGCCATTGCCGAAAGCCGCAGGGGGGATTGGTCGAGCGCGCGGCCCGCGAACACGGAATTGATCTGCGTCGCTCCTACGTCGTCGGCGACCAAGACGTCGATATGGAACTGGCCCGACAGGTGGGGGCGTCTGCGGTTCTCGTCCTGACGGGGCAGGGACAGCGCACCCTCGCTTTGGAGCAGGTTCAGTCGGACCATGTGGCTGCCACCCTGGCGGATGCGGCTCGCTGGATTCTCGGGAGAGGAGGGCCGTGAGCCGCGACTCGCTCCGCGGCCTGTGGGAGGACGAGCCTCCCGGGTTCATGGTTCAGGGTTCACAGTTCACGGTTCGGGAAGAGACGAGCGATTATCCGATACGTTTTACCATGAACGATGAACACTGAACCGTGAACGAGGTCCGTGATGATCCGGCGACCGGCCGTGGCAGACGTGTTTTACCCTGCCAGCGACACCGCGCTCCGCGCGCAGATTGAAGGTTTGCTGCCGCGAACGGAGGCAAAGACCGAGGCGATCGCGGTCGTGGTGCCCCATGCCGGCTACCTGTACTCTGGTGCGGTAGCGGGATCGGTGTACGCCCGCCTCAATGGTCCACAGACCTGTGTCATCCTCGGCCCAAATCACAGCGGCCTGGGGGCGGGAGCGGCCATCATGACGTCGGGGACGTGGGAGACGCCCCTCGGCGAAGTTCCCGTCGATGCCGGCCTCGCCCGCGCCATCCTGGAGCGGTCCCGGGTGCTGGAGGAGGACGAACGGGCCCATCGCAAAGAACATGCGATCGAGGCCCAGCTCCCATTCCTCCAGGTACTCTTCCCCGGTGTGCCGTTTGTCCCTCTCTGTCTGATGAATCATGAATACGGCGCGTGCCGCGACGTCGGGCTGGCCGTCGCGGAGGCGATCCGGGCGTCCGGGAAACGGGTCCTGCTCATCGCCAGCACCGACATGAGCCATTACATCTCCCGGGACCTGGCCGAGCGCAAGGACCGGATGGCGATCGAAGCGATGGTGGCTCTGGACCCCGAGCGGCTGCACGGCACCGTCCTGCGCGAGCGGATCAGCATGTGCGGCTTTCACCCGACCACCGCGGTGCTCATCGCGGCCAAGGCGCTGGGGGCCAGCCGGGCCGAGCTGGTTCGCTAC
>DASRUH010000051.1:0-10721 GCA_035655535.1 Methylomirabilis sp. (SeqCode) | reverse complement strand
TTCCGCGAGTGTCAGCCCCAGACATCAAGGCTGCTGGGTGCTCGTTATCATCATCCCCCGGTCCGGCTTTGTCAAGGGCTTCGTGAGTAGGGCGGGCAGGCCCTCAGTGCATCGGCATTCCATAGCGGGGTTGATGCATCTGCTCGACGTGTCGCCCGATCCGCTCCTCATCCGTGATGCGCTCGGGACCTCCGAGCGAGTCGATGTAAAAGACCACCGGCCAGAAATCCTCTGCCTCCAAGGCATCCTGGTACGAGGGCATCGGGGTGCCGTCGAGGCCGGTCACCAGCGTTCGATACAGGTCCTGAGGCGTGGGACCACTCTTGAGCGGGCGTCGCGTGAGGTCCGCCGGCTTGACCGCCAGGTCGGGTGCCGACGGCCCGTCGCCCCGCGCTTCGGGGCCGTGGCATTCCGGGCACCCCGCTTTTTTGTATACCGATTTCCCCCTGGCGACGAGGTCCGGCGTCTTCGGGGGCGGGGCCGGAATCGGAATCGGGTCCGGAGGTGTCTCGCGGGCAAAGCGCTCGGAAAACGATTTGACGTATGCCACCACGGCCCGAACTTCCTCTTCAGAGATATGATCCTGGGGGACCATGGCGGTCCCCCGGATCCCGGCCTTCACGGACCGGACAAGGTCGCTGTCGCGGGCCAGGCTTCCGGTCGGCGTCGATCGGAACTTGAATTTCCCCTCCCGGAAATCGCGCGGCTGCGTCCGAAACATGTGGGCCGCCATGCCCCGGCCGTCCCCCGCGATTCCGTGGCAGACCGCGCAATGCTGCTCGTAGAGCCGTTTCCCAGGCTCCGCCCCCCGGGCCACCCCCGGCACCAGCCCGAGGAGGAGCCCGGTGGCAATGATCCTGAGACCCCTTCGCATTCTGCTTCCTGCGTGAACCGGCCGGATGGTTCGTGGTCTATTGACGGCCGGGGACGGAAGTGCTACGAGTGCTCGTATCGTTCGGGGTCATACAAAACCGGGTCATTGCATGTAGGAGGAGGTGCCGGAATGCGCGGGCAGCTGAAGGGCCTAATCGCGGTACTCGGAGGTGTCTTTGTTGTCGTGGGTCTCACGGTCGTCTCGTCGCGTCTCGTGGGCGCGCAGGCCGCGAAGGAATTCACCCTGGTCAACATCGAGTTCGAGGGGTCCAAGGTCTGGGTCCCCGGGCCCATCGTAGTGAAGAAGGGAGACACCGTCAAGATCAAGGCGATCAACAACGTGAAATCCGATCCGGCCGAGCACGGCTTGGCCATCGAGGCCTTCGGGGTCAAGCAGGTGGTAAATCGCGGGAAGGCGGAGACCGTGGAGTTCAAGGCCGACAAGGCCGGGATCTTCCCCATCACCTGCCACCTGCATCCCGCCCACGTCGGGGCCCAGCTCGTCGTGCAGGAATAGGCGGGCGCCTGTCCGGAATCGAAAGGGCCGGACTTTCCCCGGCCCTTTCGCCTTTCAGTGCTTGCGATGGGGAGCGTTACCCTCTGCGGTCAGGCTCTTCAGGTACGCCACGAGGTCAATCCACGAGACTCCTCCCCGTCTTCCTTCCCGCCACTCCCCTCTCCAGGTTCGCCGGCCCGTGAGTGTACCCTGATTGGGGGAGCGCATCAAGGGAGGGCGGTCTTCCGGCTGGCGAGGCACCCCCCTAGAGTCTGCTCAGCCTTCCCTGGAGGATCTCCTCGACCAGCGTGTTCCACTCCGCCCGGCCCAGGGTCACCTGGTTGCCGGGCTCACCGATCCGCACCCCCTCGTCAAAGACCTCCACGGCCGGGCAGGCGTCGCAGGCGGGGCACAGGCTCACGATTTTCTTCGCTTCCATTCGTTCTCACCTCCTTTCCCCGATGAGAGAGAATGGGTTGCTTGGACGGCGGGCACGGGGACCGATGCAATGCAGCGGCAGATCTCGTTCGGGCCAGGATGCAAGGGTCTCTTCTCGGTCGACCAACGACGTTGGTGCCGCGCCAACCGCCCTTTCAGGTTCTGGAGCATCCGGATCTGCTGGTCCAGTGCGCGGACCTTCTCTCGCGCCCACCGGATGACGGCATCGCAGGGGGCCCTCCGTGACCGGGCCAGAGCGAAGACCTGCCGGATCTCCTTCAGTGTGAAGCCGAGGCTCTGGGCCTTCCGGATAAAAAGAACCCGCTCCAGGTCGGTCTGCGTGTAGAGACGGTAATTCGTATGCGTCCGCCGGGGCGGGGGAAGCAGCCCCCGGGTCTCCCAGTAGCGGATGGTCTTCGACGAGACCCGAGCCTCCTGGGCTAACTGTCGAATGCCGAACATCCTCTCGTCCATCTTTCGCCTCTCACCTCTCAGGGTGGACCTTGCCCCAGGGGGAAGGATCAAGGCGTTTTTTTGAGTGCGAGGACGATGAGAGTGAGCCCCCAGCCGGGGAGGATCGCCGCGATCCCGAGGAGCCAGGCCGTCACGGGGCGGAGGGCGCACCCCGCGGCGCGCCATCGTCTGAGGACCGCGTCGGTGGCGATGATCCCGAGCAGCGGAAGCGCCGAGGTGATGATAAAGAGCGGCTTGTTCGGTCCCTCGCCTCCGGGCGGCCCGATGGTCGCCAGAAACGCCATGAGCCACGCGGGAGACAACGCCGCCAGGCCGACGACCCAGTAGCGCTCGGGGCCCCAGTGGGGCCGCAGTTTTCTCAGGGAAGCGACCAGGGTGGCGGTGCCGATCAGCCCCACCGCGCTCGCGAGTGCCGACCAGGTGATCATCATCGGTTGCGTCCTCCCGGAAAATACCGTCAGCTTTTGAGGAGGAGACGGATGTCGTGAGCCAGGTCGGCCGCCTCGAAGCCGCTCCCGTACACGACGCGGATCTTCCCCTGCCGGTCGATGAGGTGAACGGGGGACTGGTGCATCACCTCGCCCTTCCGGTCCTTCCGGACTGTACCCACCCAGTAGTACTCCCACACGGGCCGCAGCGCCTGCATCCCCCCGGTGACGAAGTGCCACCGGTCGAGCATCCGGTGCTGCTCGGAGTACGCGCGCACCCGCTCGACCGTATCCCGTTCAGGGTCCACGGTCACGACGACGATGGCGATCCCGCGCCCCGCTTCACCGAGGGATTCGACCGTACTGCGGAGCTTGCCGGCGACGATCGGGCAGACGTCGGGGCAGGAGGTGTACAAAAAGGTCAGCACCGTGACGCGCCCCCGGAAGTCGGACAGGCGCACCGGCTTGTCGAACTGGTCCTGCAGGGTGAAGTCCTCGACCGCCCGCGGGGGGTCGAGGACGGTTCCTCGAAACGTCGGCTGCTGGGCGCAGCCGAGCACGATGCCGGCGACGACTCCGAGTGCCGCCGCGGACCAAAGAATGGTCCTCCTCTCTCCCGGTGCGCGGCGGTTACGGCGACCCAACCCGGACCTCCTGAATCTTGACGGCGGTCGGCGTCCGGAGGAGTCGCAGCCCATTCAGGATCACCAAAAGCGAGGCGCCCATATCGGCGGCGACGGCCATCCACAGGGTGGCGTATCCCGGGATCGCCAGCGCGAGGAACAGTGCCTTGGTCGCAAGCGACAGCGTAATATTTTGCTTCACCACCCGGACGGCGCGGCGGCCGAGGGCAATGGCAATGGGGAGCTGCGTGAGATCGTCGGCCATCAGGGCGACATCGGCCGTCTCGAGAGCCTGGTCGGTGCCGGCCGCCCCCATGGCGATGCCGATGCTGGAGGCGGCCAGGGCCGGGGCGTCGTTGACCCCGTCTCCGACCATCGCGACGTCGCCGTAGCGGCGGGTGAGCTCCCGGACCTTCTCGACCTTGTCCTTGGGGAGGAGGTCGGCGAGATACTCGTCGATGCCCAGGCGCTTTGCGACGGCCTCGGCGGTCCCGCGGTTGTCGCCCGTGAGCATGATGAGCTTTTGGATCCCCGCTGCCCCGAGTTGCTGCAGGACGCGGGGCACCTGCTCGCGCACCTGGTCTGCGATGGCGATGATCCCGATGGCGTCCATCTCGGTCCCGACCACGACCGCGGTCTTCCCCTGCCGTTCCAGGTCCGCAAGGATGGCTTCGACATCGGGACTGCAAAAGCCCACCTCCTCGGCAAAGCGGTGGTTGCCGATGAAATAGGTCCGGCCCTCGATGCGGGCCTGCACCCCCCGTCCCGTCTGCGAGAGAAATGCCTCGACCTCCGGCCACGTGATCCCGAGGTCCCGGGCCTTCCGCACGATGGCCTCTCCCAGCGGGTGTTCGGACCGGGCTTCGAGCGCTGCCGCGATGCGGAGCAGCTCCCGCTCCTCGCGGTTCACGGTTGACGGTTCACGGTTCACGGCAGGAGCTGATTCAGTCTGTGAACTGTGAACGGTGAACGGTGAACTCGGCCTGAACTGTGAACTAGGATCGGTGAACTCTGAATGTACGACCAAAATGTCGGTCACCGCGGGAACCCCGCGCGTGAGCGTCCCGGTCTTGTCAAAGGCGATGGCTTGTAGGCGTCCCAATCCCTCCAGGATGCGGCCCCCTTTGATGAGGACCCCGCTCCTCGCGGCGGCGGCCAGGCCCGAGACGATCGTGACGGGCGTCGAGATGACCAGGGCGCAGGGGCAGGAGATGACCAAAAGGACCAGGGCTCGATAGAACCAGTCGTTGAATGGCTGGCCGAGGAAGAGTGGTGGGACGCTGGCGATCAGGACCGCCCCGGCGATGACCGACGGAGTGTAGTATTTCGCAAATGCGTCCACGAACCGCTGCGAAGGGGCCTTCTGGGCCTGGGCCTCTTGGACCAGGTGAATGATCCGGGCCAACGTGGTATCTCCGGCGAGATGGGTCACGTCGACCTCAAGGGTCCCCTGCTGATTAACGGTTCCAGCAAAGACGTCGCTCCCCACCTGCTTCTCCACCGGCATTGATTCCCCGGTGATGGGAGCCTGGTTGACCGTTGAGGCTCCTTTGATCACTCGACCGTCCAAGGGAATCTTTTCGCCCGGTTTGATGATAAGCACATCTCCCAGTTGGACCTCCTCCACAGGCAGCGTCTGTTCCCTCCCGTTGCGGCGGACCAGGGCCTGGGGTGGGGCCAGGTCCATCAGGGAGCGGATGGCATTCCGGGCCCGGTCCATGCTCCAGGACTCGAGCCATTCCGCGAGCGCGAACAGAAAGGTGATCGCAGCCGCCTCCGCCCACTCGCCGATGACTATGGCCCCGATGACGGCGATGCTCATGAGGAAGTTGATGTCGAGGTTCAGTTGTCGGGCGGCGAGGAGGCCACTCCGGGCCACGTAGAAGCCGCCGGTAAGGACGGCGACGAGGTATACGGGGACGGTGATTGCCTCGGGATAGCCGCCGAGGAAGAGGAGCATGCCGAACCCGGTCAGGACGCCGGAGACTGCGGTGAGGACGAGCCGGCGGTTTCGGCTCGAGAAGGTCGACGCCGGCTGTATCCGCGGGCCTTCTCCGGCGGCCCGCGCCGTCATGCCGGTCTCGCTGATCGCCTGAAGGAGTTCATGGCGCGAGAGGTGGGCCGGGTCGTGCTTAACCCGCAGACGCCGGCCGACGATGTCGGCGGTAATGCCCTGGACTCCTGAGAAGGGGGACAGCTTTCGCTCCAGGGCCGCCACTTCGTCGGCACAATGCATCCCCTCCACCTCGAAGATCGAGGTGACCGGAGCCCCCGCATCCCCCAGCCGGTGGCCGAGGGCCTCCATCCGCCGGCGGATGGCGCCAAGATCGGGTCCCGCCCCCGTCGGCTCCACGAGCAGCGTTCCGGTCCCCAGGTTGGCCCGGACCACCTTGACGCCGGGAAGGGCGGCAACGGCTTGCTCCGCTCGGGTGGCGCACTCCGCGCAGTGTAGCCCGGTGATCGTCAACTCGATCGGCTTCGTCTCATTCATTGGACGACGTATCCTCTTCCTCATCTGATGATCCGTGCCGACGGCCCGCCTGCCGAAGGCGCGGAAGCCATTGCAAAAATAGCAGCCGCTCGCGGGCCGGTCAAGCGGCAGGATTGCCGGGCCGGCACGGTCCTGCTTGACAAAACTTTTTGTTTAGCCTAATCTAACAATTCTATTTAACAGTCCTAACTCGACGAGGCGTGAGGGAGGTGCAGGCGATGGACGAGCAGGGGGAGCAAAGATCGCAGTCATCCCTTCTGGAGGCGGCAATGACCCGCCGTCGCTTTCTGGGCGGGGTCGTCGGTCTGGGCGTTCTCGGGACCGCCACGGCGGCCCTCACGGACGCCTCCGAGCGTCCGCCCATTCAACCGCACGGTCCGACTGGTGCGCCGGCCCCCTATCCCACGCATCCGGCCGAGGCGGCCCCGGTGGCATCGGCCGACCTCCCTTCCCCGCTGCGGGTCTCGGATCCGATGACGTTTCTCACCAGCTTCGATACCGGCCGGGTGACCCGGGTGGCCGGCGGGCGGGTCCAGCGCGAATACACGGTCGTCGCGCTGGACGGCGAAGTGATGGTGGCCCCGGGAGTCAAGTTTCCCGCCTGGACGTTCAACGGGGCTGTCCCGGGCCCGACCCTGCGGTGCACCGAGGGGGACCTGGTCAGACTGCACTTCCTGAACGAGTCCAGCATGCCCCACACGATGCACTTCCACGGCTTTCACCCGGCTAACATGGACGGGGTCTTCGAGGTCGTCCCGCCGGGGGGGCGATACACCTACGAGTTCATCGGGGACCCGTTCGGCCTGCACCTGTACCACTGCCACGTGATGCCCCTGAAGAAACACATCCACAAGGGGATGTACGGGGCCTTCATCATCGACCCGCCCAAGCCCCGGCCGAAGGCCAGGGAAATGGTCATGGTCATGAACGGCTACGACACCGATTTCGACAACGAGAACGAGTTCTACACGGTCAATGGGGTGGCGAACTACTTCGTCGAGCACCCCATCGAGATCCGGCAGCACGAGCCGCTCCGGATCTATCTGGTCAATCTTCTCGAATTCGATCTCATCAACTCGATCCACACCCACGCCACCTTCTTCAAGTACTACCGGACCGGGACCCGGCTGGATCAGTACGAGTACACCGACACGGTGATGCTCTGCCAGGGGGAGCGGGGCGTCATGGAGCTCACCTACCGGTTTCCGGGGACGTTCATGTTCCACGCCCATCAGAGCGAGTTCGCCGAGCTGGGATGGATGGGGTTCTTCAAGGTGCTGCCGGCGGAGGGCAAATCATGAACCGGACAGAGGACGGGACCGCCGCGAGCGCCCCGCGGGACCTTACCCGCCGCGTGCGCCTGGTCGGCCTCGGCGTGCTTCCCCTGGCGCTGCTCGGGGGCCTGATCTATCTCTTCCTCTCGTCGGAGAGCCTGCTCCTGGGCCCCTCGCCGGTGCCGCCCGAAGCGCTGCAGCGGCTGGCGATCGAACGCATGGCGTTTTATCCGGGCACAATCGTCGTGTGGGTCCGCAACACCGGGCCCGGCCCGGTGCGGATCGGCCAGGTGCTCGTCAATGAGGCCATCTGGGCCTTCACGGCGACGCCCGGGCCGGAGCTCGGCCGCCTGGCACAGGCGACCATCACCGTTCCCTACGACTGGGTCGAGGGGGAGCCGCACGAGGTGAAGCTGGTCACCGATGCGGGCCTCGTCTTCAAGAAGCAGGTCGATGTCACCACGACGACCCCGGTCCCCGGGTGGCGGTACTTCACGCTCTTTGCCCTGCTCGGGGCGTACGTCGGGATCGTCCCGGTCTTTCTCGGGCTCCTGTGGTTCCCGTTTCTCACCGCACTCCGGGGGCGGTGGGTGGACGGGCTCTTGGGTTTCACTGTCGGCCTCCTGGTCTTTCTCGGGCTCGACGCGGTCAAAGAGGCGTTCGAGGCCGCCGGGCGGATCGCACCCGTCTTCAAGGGCGAAGCACTGATCGCGCTCGGCCTCTTCGGCAGCTTCCTGGGGCTGGTCGCCTTCGGCCGGCGCAAAAAAAAGGGGGAAGGGGAGGCCGCACCCCCGACCGGGCTGCGGTTGGCGTATCTCATCGCGCTCGGCATCGGGCTGCACAATCTCGGTGAGGGTTTGGCGATCGGGGCCGCCTACCAGCTCGGCGAGGTGGCGCTCGGGGCGTTCCTGGTCCTCGGCTTTACCATCCACAATACGACCGAAGGGCTGGCCATCCTCTCGCCGGTTCTCCGGGCGGCGCCGGCCCGATACCACTTCCTGCTCCTGGGGCTCCTCGCCGGAGCGCCGACCATCGCGGGGACGTGGCTCGGGGGGTTGACCTATTCGGTCCCCCTGGCCATCCTCTTTTTGGCCATCGGGGCCGGGGCGATTCTCCAGGTCGTCTATGAGATCGTCCGATTTCAGGCGCGCGGCACGTCGATACTCGGCGTCCTGAGCGCGCCGCACAATCTCGCGGGGCTGCTGGCCGGGTTTCTCACGATGTATCTGACCGGATTCCTGATCGCGGTCTGAAGTACACGCACAGAGGGCGTGTACTTCAGAGCAATGGAACAATGGACCAAAGGAACAGTGGAAGGGGGGAACGAGAGCGGTCTTGGAGGCGAAAAGCTCCATTGCGGTCTAATGGTCCATTGCTCAATTGTTCCAAGATGACATGCGTTCGTCTGTACAGAGAGAACGAGAAGGAATCGCGATGCACGTGGGTAAAAGATCGAATTGTCGGACCGCCAAGGCGTTGTCCTTCCTACCGGCGGCCGTCCTACTCTTCGGCTGCATTGCGGCGACGGCGGGAAGCGCGCCGCCCCCCACACAACGGGTCTTCACCATGGTGGCCGTCGAGCCAAAGGGGGGGACCACGGTGGACAAGGAGCCCTTTCCCGGCGAGCCGCTCCCGGAGGGGCAGGGCTATGTGCTGAAGGCTCCGGATCCGAAAACAGGCCGATGGGAGGTCTCCACCTACCGGTGGGAGCCGTCCCAGATCGTGGTGTATCAAGGGGACATCGTGGTCCTCGAGATCCTGGGCGTCAACGGCGACGTGCACCCCTCGACGATCGAGCACTACGTCCCCGCCTTCGAGGTGCGCCGCGGGCGCGTCACCCGGCTCCGCTTTACCGCGGACACGCCGGGCTTCTTCAAGATCGAGTGCCTGACCCACAGGCCCTCGATGGTGGGGTATCTGGTGGTGCTTCCGCGACCATAAGCGCGGGGCGGGAGCGATGATGGATCCCCGACCGGTCAGCTCGGCCGTCGAAGATTATCTCAAGACGATCTACCATCTCGAGCAGCAGGGCGGGAAGGTGACGACCAAGGCCCTGGCGTTGGCGCTCGAGGTGGCGGCCTCCTCGGTCACGGCCATGATCAAGCGGCTGCACGCCATGCGTCTCGTCCGCTACACCCGGTACCGGGGGGTCGTTCTCTCCCCCGCCGGCAAGCACATGGCCCTCGAGGTGATCCGCCACCACCGTCTGTTGGAGCTCTATCTCGTCGAGGCCCTGGGGATCCCCTGGGACCAGGTGCATGAGGAGGCGGAGCGGCTGGAGCACGTGATCTCGGAAGAGCTCGAGGAGCGCATCGCGGAACGGCTGGGCCACCCTGGCGCCGATCCGCACGGGGACCCGATCCCCAGCAAGGCGGGGAAGGTCGAGCACCGCGCCTACCCCTCCCTGAGCGAGCTCGACCCCGGCACGGCCGCGATCATCAAGCGGGTGGGGGACCAGGATCCGGCCAAGCTCCGATACCTCGGCACGCTGGGTCTCTTTCCCGAGGTGCGGATCACGCTGCTCGAGAAGGCCCCCTTCGGCGGGCCCATGGCGCTGCAGGTGGGAGAGGCGCGCTGTACCCTGGGCGGAGAACTCGCCCGGCAGATCTACGTTCTCCCTCTCGAGGTCCCATGAGCCGGTGGAGCGTCCGGATGGACTGGTGGTCGGCGGCGATCGTGGTGGTCGGCATCTCCCTGATCCTCTCCGCGTGCGGCAGTGGCGGCAGTCCCGAGGACGGAGGGCGGATCTACGCCCGGCACTGCGCCTCCTGTCACGGCGAGACCGGGACGGGGGATGGTCCCACGGCCCGCCTCACGGGAATCACGCCGGCGAACCTGCAGGAAGCGGTCCGGGAAAAGTCGAAGGCAGAGCTGCTCGGAACAATGGCCCGGGGACGACAGGCCATGCCCGCCTTCGGGCAGATCTTGTCCGACGCGGAGCGCGAGGCGGTGTACCAGTACCTCCGGACCCTGCCGGAGCAGAAAACACCGACCGCCTCGCGCGGCCTGGATCCCACCGGCGCCCAGGGACGGCGGTAGGAGGGGAGCATGGCGCGCACCCGATGGCTCGGTGGACTGGCCGGTCTGGCGCTGCTCGCAGTGGGGACCGGGGCGGCCGCGCACAGTCCGGCGGCGCCTCGGGGGAGGGCGCCGATCGAACGACAGGCGATCTATCACGAGGCCCCGCGCTTCACCTTGATCACGCAGGATGGAGGGCGGCTCGCGCTGGACGATCTTCGGGGGAAGGCGGTCCTCGTCAACTTCATCTATACGACCTGTCCCGACGTCTGCCCCGTCGCCACCGCCAAGTTTCGGCGCATACAGGAGCTCGTCCGGGCGCGGGGACTTGCGGGGCAGGTGGCGCTGGTCAGCATCAGCACCGACCCGGACGTGGACACGCCGGAGGTCCTCAAGGCCTATGGGCTCCGTTCCGGGGCCGACTTCGCCGTCTGGACCTTCCTGACCGGTCCCGCGGATGCGGTCAGCCGGGTGTGGGACCGCTTCGGCGTGGTGGCCGTGGCGCGGGCCCGGGGAGACGTCGACCACAGCAGCATGACCTTTCTGCTGGACCGGACGGGCCGATTCCGCCTGATCTATCTCGGATATGGGTGGCGCGAGGCGGAC
>DASRUH010000050.1:0-7852 GCA_035655535.1 Methylomirabilis sp. (SeqCode) | reverse complement strand
CGGGCCGACCTCTGCCGGGCGGTCCGGGAGGAGTTCCAGGAGAACGAGGACCTCCCCAACACGACCAACCCCGACGACTGGGCCAAGATCGCCGGGCGCAAGTCCGAGCGCATCGTCGCCGTGCGGCCCCTGCCGCGGACGCCGGGCAAGGTTGAAAAGGAGATCCAGACGGTTCGGGTGGGCCATTACCTGTAGGCCGGTGATGAGGACTGGCGCGGAAGACGAAGGGACGCGGGCCGCCGAGGGGCGGCCTTTTCTGTACAGGCCCATGATGGGATCCCACACCTACCTCGATTACAACGCGACCACTCCACTGGATCCGCGGGTCAAGGCGGCGATGGAGCCGTACCTCGACCTGGCCTTCGGGAATCCGAGCGCGGCTCATGCGCTCGGGCGAGAGGCGAAGGCCGCCCTGGAGGAGGCCCGGGAAGCGCTGGCCGGGCTGCTCGGGTCGGCGGATAAGGACGAGATCGTCTTCGTCTCTTCCGGGACCGAGGCGGACAATCTGGCGCTCATCGGGACGGCGCTCGCGTACCAGGAGCGCGGCCGGCACATCGTCACGTCGGCCGTCGAGCATTCTGCCGTGCGCGAAGCATGTGCCGCCCTTGAGGCGCGCGGGTTTGCGGTGACGGTGCTCCCCGTCGATGAGGACGGGATGCTCGACCTGGAGGCGCTCCGGCACGCCATCCGGCCCGATACGATTCTGGTCTCCCTCATGCACGCCAACAACGAGACGGGCATCCTCTTCCCCCTCGAGGCCGTCGGCAGGATGGTCAAGGAGCGCGGCGTCCTGTTCCACACGGATGCGGTCCAGTCCTTCGGAAAGATTCCCCTGGACGTGCGGCAGCTACACCTCGACCTGGTCTCTCTCTCGGCCCACAAGATCTACGGGCCCAAGGGGATCGCCGCCCTGTACGTGCGGAGAGGGGTGCGGCTCCATCCTCTCCTGCGGGGCGGCGGGCAGGAGCGCGGCCGCCGGGCCGGGACCGAGAACGTCCCGGGAATCGTCGGGCTTGCGGAGTCCGCCCGCCTCATGGCGCTCGACGGTCCCACCGAGGCGGAGAGGCTCGGCCCGTTGCGCGACCGCATGGAGGCAGGCGTCGCGGCCCGAATCGACGGGGTGCGGGTTAACGGGTGGAAGAGCCCTCGCCTCTTTCAGACGAGCAACGTGTCCTTCGCGGGGGTCGAGGGGCAGACCCTGGTCGCGGCCCTCGACCTCGAGGGGATCGCGGTCTCGGCCGGTTCGGCGTGCCATGTGGGGGGTGTCGCGGCGTCCCCGGTATTGCGGGCCATGGGGCTTCCCCCGGCCGAGGCGCACGGCAGCATTCGCTTTTCCTTGGGACGGCCCACCCGCGAGGGGGACGTCGATCGGGTCCTGGACATTCTCCCCCGCGTCGTCGCGCGGCTCCGGGAGCATGCACCGGTCACGCGGTAGGGGAGTCACGATGGCCGCGCAGGCATCATACGCAGAGGTGTTTTGGTCATGGATAATAAAAGCGCAGAGGAGGACGTCCGCCAGCGGTTACTCGATATCGTCGAGCGGGAGGGAAAAGTGACCGAGCGGGAACTCCTGCGGATATCGGCGATGACCGGGGTGGACTACTTCACCGTCTCGAAAACCCTCGAGGAGATCGTCCTCCACCGCGGCAAAGCGCAGGATTCTCCGGGAGCGTAGCACCGCGGTCCGGCATCCCCCTCTCGGGATCGTGGGCTGCCGGGGGCGTCCGTCCCGCCGGAACAGCTCGGGATGAAGATTCACAGCTTCACCATCGGACCGCTCGAGACCAATGCCTATCTCGTGGTCGATGAGGGGAGCCGACAGGCGCTCCTGATCGATCCGGGACTTGGGAGCGAGGGCATTGCCGATGTCATCCGGGACGAGCGGCTGGAGCTCGCCGCGATCATCAACACCCACGGCCACTTCGACCATGTCTGCGGCAACGCCTTCTTCAAAGCAAAGACGGGAGCCCCGGTGTTGATCCACGGCGACGATGCGGTGATGATGCGGCAGGCGGCCGAGCAGGCACTGGCCTTCGGGTTTCAAGTCACCACGCCACCGCCCCCCGATCGCCTGTTGAGCGAGGGAGATGAAGTCGTGGTGGGGGAAAACCGCTTGCGGGTGCTCCACACCCCCGGCCACACGCCCGGTGGGATCTGCCTGTACGGCCATGGGGTAGTCTTTGTCGGGGACGCGCTCTTTGCCGGGTCGATCGGGCGCACGGATCTCCCCGGGGGGTCCACCGAAGCCCTGCTCGCCTCCATCCGCAGGAAGCTCCTGCCCCTCCCCGATGAGACCGTGGTCTATCCGGGTCACGGGCCGGCGACCACCATCGGGGAGGAGCGGCACCACAACCCGTTCCTGACCGGTCGTGGCGGCGCATCCCTCCTCTTCGACACCTAGAGACGACGGTCCAAGGCACATCCATGGGCGTGGAGGATCACAAGCGGGCCGCGGAACACGTCGGTCCCATTGCCTTCGCCGTGATCACGGTGAGTGACAGCCGGAGCGAAGCGGAGGATGAGTCGGGCCGACTCATCCAGGATCGCCTGCAATTGGCTGGTCACCGGCTGTCGAGCTACCGGCTCCTCCGCAATGACGTGGTGGCGATTCAGCAGGAGGTGATGCGGCTCATCGAGGCCCGCGTTGGCTGCATCGTGATCACGGGGGGGACGGGGCTGAGCCGCAGGGACCTGACCGTCGAGGCAGTCACGCCGCTGCTCGATAAGCGTCTGGACGGGTTCGGAGAGATCTTTCGCGCGTTGAGTTTTCAGGAGGTCGGGAGTGCCGCCGTGATGAGCCGCGCGACCGCCGGGACCTCACGGGGGACGTTGATCTTTTGCCTTCCCGGCTCGGTCAAGGCGGTCACGCTGGCCCTGGAGCAGCTGATTCTGCCCGAACTCAAGCATCTGATCCGGGAACTCACTCGATAAGAAAGCCCCTCCCGCCGGCGTTGATGAGGCCCGGGTGGGGTGTGCGCCGTGCCTTCCGGGACACCGGAAGGCACGCGTCTTTTCCGGGGTTACGGGCTTTCTCCTGTCTCCGGCCGCTTCCTGAGGGTCCGGGCGCTCCGGCGGCGGCGCAGGGTGGTCCAAAACTTGCAATTCTCGACGGTTATAGAATGTGATGCGCTGCTCCAGCCGGGGGATGATTGTGAAACCCATCGGACTGTCGCTAAAGGTGTCTCTCGCCATTGCCGTGGTGGCGATCGTCTCGCTCGCCATCCTGAGCTCCCTCGCAGTGACGTCGAGTCGTCAGAGCCTCCGGGAGCAGGTCCTCTCCGCCAATTTCACGGCCGCAACGTTGGTCGCCAAGGCGGTGGAGCGCTACGTCGCCGATGTGGTCAGCATCATGCGCGAGGCGCCCGGGCGGCCAAAGTTGAGCCAGGAGATCCGCACCGCCAACTGGTTTGAGGCCTCGCGGGACCTGGAGAACTTTCTCCGCAACTTTTCGCAGTTCGACTACGTCTTCGTGCAGGATTCTCAAGGGATCATCCGGGTGAGGGTTCCGCATGCGGAGACCGTTGGCCAGGATTTTTCGTTCCGGGAGTTCTTCCACGAGGTGATGAAGACGCGTCGCCTCACCATCTCCGGAGTCTATGTGTCGCAGGCCGCCCAGCGGGCGGTGGTGTCCATCGCCGTCCCGGTGCTTGACGGCGACGCCGTCAAAGGCGTCCTGGTGGGGGCGATGTCGCTCACCAACTTGAGTCAGTTCGTCTCCACCATCGGGCGGGAAGATCCGAGCGTGCTGTACGTCGTGGATCGCAATGGCCTTTTGATTGCTCACTCCCGGGGGGTGACGTCTGCCCTCCCGGAGGACATGAAAGACCAACCCATCGTCCAGGCCGTGCTTACGGGGAAGTCGGGGACGCGAGAATTTCAAGACCCCGGAACGGGCGAGCAATTCCTGGGGGCGCACGTCCCGATCGCGACACTGGGGTGGGGCGTCGTGGCAGTTCAGCCGCTCTCGGAAGCGTATGCGGCGCCGGAGCGGCTCGGTCGGTGGCTCCTCTGGGTTGCGCTTGCGTGTACGGCCGTCGCGGTCGTCCTCGGGTGGCAGTTCGGTCGGACGCTTACCGGCCCGGTCCTGCGCCTGGCCGAGGCGACTCGACGGATGGCATCGGGAGACTTGACGGCGCGGGTGACGCCGGAAAGCGAAGACGAAGTGGGCGCATTGGCGGTTGCCTTCAACAGCATGGCCGAGCGGTTGCAGGAATCTTACCGGGACCTCGAGCGGCGCGTCGAGGAGCGCACGCGGGAACTGCAGGCGAAGACGAAGGAGCTCGAGGCGTTTACCTACACCGTCGCCCACGACCTCAGGGCTCCCCTGCGGGGGATTGACGGCTTTTCCACGGTCCTTTTGGAGGATTATGCCGACAAGGTCGACGATGCCGGCCGGCACTGTTTGAAGACGGTCCGGGATTGCACGAAACGGATGGGCGCCCTGATTGATGATCTCCTTCGCTACTGCCGGGTGGAGCGGAGGACGATGCGGCGAACGCGGATGGAGCTCCCCACGATCCTGGATCACATCCTGCACAATTATCGGCAGGAGATTGCCTCGCGGGGGGTGGCCCTGAAGGTCGACCTCCCCTTTCGGGAGATGGAAGGAGAGGTGGAGGGCTTCGTCGAGGTCCTGGCCAATCTGGTCGACAACGCACTCAAGTTTACGCGGGGTGTTCCCCATCCCGAGATCCTCGTCCGAGGCGAGGAGAACGAAACAGAGTGGGTGCTGAGCATCGCCGATAACGGCATCGGGTTTGATCCGCAGTACCGCGAGAAGATCTTCGAGATCTTCCAGCGCCTCAACCGGCAGGAGGACTACGATGGCACAGGGGTGGGCCTCGCCATCGTGAGGAAAGTGGCAGAGCGCCATGGCGGCCGGGCCTGGGCCGAATCACAGCCGGGGAAGGGGAGCGTGTTCTCTCTTGCGATCCCGAAGAACAGCGGGGAAAGTCCACGGCCTTGAGGTCCTCCGACAGATCAGGATCCATCCGGTGTACCGGACGGTCCCCGTGGTCGTCCTCACCACCTCGCAGGAGGATGTCATCGTTCAGCAGAGCTACGAGTTGGGAGCCAACAGCTATATCGTCAAGCCGGTGGAGTTCGAAAAATTCATCCCTGCCCCTTGGCGCCGGGGGATTCCCGGAGAGGAAGTGAATGGAACGAATCGCCGTCCTCTACGCAGAGGATAATCCGACCGACGCCCGTCTGACCATCCGGCACCTCCAGCGCCACGCCCCCCACTTCGTCCCGACCCTGGCCACGTCCGCACGCGAGTGTCTGGAGAGGTTGGATCGCGAGACGTTCGACCTGATCGTCTTGGATTATCAGTTGCCCGACCGCGACGGCCTCCAGATCCTGGGAGAGATCATCGCCCGCCGACTCGAGGTTCCCGTGGTCATGGTCACCGGCTCCGGCGATCCCGAGATCGCGGTCCGCGCCCTGAAGGCGGGCGCGTTCGATTACGTAGTCAAGAGAGGCGATTATCTGTTCACCCTTCCGGCGGTGATGCAAGACGCCATTGCACGCTTCCGGGCCTCGGTGCGGGCGCGGCTGCGGCGGAAGATCCGGGTGTTGCAGGCGGAAGCCGACCGCGCTGCCGCGGAGCAGGCCGAGAGAAATCTGAGCACCCTTGCGCCGCACATAACGCTGGAGACGGCAGGCTTCGCTTCGGAATGCGTGCGCCTGCTCGAAAGCCATCCCTACGACGTCCTCCTGACCACGTATCGGCTTCCCGACATGGATGGCCTCAGCCTCCTCAAGGAGATCCGGATGCGGGGAATGACCCTGCCCGTCGTGATGGTGACCGCGGAGGCAGACGAGGAGGTCGCCGTGCAGGCCCTCAAGCTCGGCGTCTGCGACTACCTCGTCAAGCGCGAAGGGTATCATCAGAAGCTCCCCTCCATCCTGGAAAACGCCCTCGCCCAGCATCACCTCGCACGGGAGCGGGAGGCCCTCATTACGCTGCATGAGCTGGTGCAGACCGTCGCATCAAGCCTGGATACCCCGCAGATCTTCGCCAGGGTCATCGAAGGGGCGAGCACCCTCTTGGGGGCGGAGAAGGCGTGTCTCCACCTCCTGAGCGAGGACGGCTCGGAACTCGTGCCCGTCACGTGGAAGGGAGCTCCGGACGAGACGGCAAGGCAACTGCGTTTTCGCGTCGGGGAGGGACTGGTCGGACAGGCGGTCCGGACAGGAAGAGCGCTCGTGGCTCGGGATCTCCGCGATGATCCGCGCGCCCTGTACCGCGAATGGGCGGTGGAGACGCAGGCCGTCGCCGCGGTGAGCGTGCCCCTGTTCGCGATGGACAAGCTCCTCGGGGTCCTGTCGGTGGCGACCCGAATGCAGAAAGAGTTCAGCCATGGGGATCAACGACTCCTGGCCATTCTGGCGGACCACACCGCCGTCGCCATCGAAAACGCCAGGCTCTACGAGGAGGTCCAGCGGGCGGCGACGCAGTTGGAAGCGAAGGTCGAGGAGCGAACGAACGCGCTGCAAGCCGCCACTGCCAAGGTCCGAGACGCCTCGCGCCACAAGTCGGAGTTCCTCGCGAACATGTCCCACGAACTCCGGACGCCCCTCAACTCCATCATCGGCTTCTCGGAGCTCCTGGAGGATCAACGGTTCGGTTCCTTGAACGACAAGCAGCAGCGCTATGTCCGCAACATCTGGGCGGGGGGGCAACATCTGCTCAACCTGATCAGCGACATCCTCGACCTGTCCAAGGTAGAGGCCGGCAAGCTGGACATCACACCCGAGGTGTTCTCGCCGGAGGAGGGGTTTACGCCTGTCCTCAGCGAGATCGATCCCCAGCTGAAGGCCAAGGGTCTCACGCTGGAGCTGGCGGTGGAGCCCGGGCTTTCAGTGACGGCCGATCCGACCCGGTTCAGGCAGATCATGTTCAATCTCCTGTCGAACGCGGTGAAGTTCACGCCCGAGGGCGGGCGCATCACCGTCACCGCCCGCCGGGTTCATGGTTCAGAGTGCAGGGTTCGGGGTGGGACCTCAGCCCATGAACCATCAACCATGAACTATGAACAAATCGAAAATTGGGTGGAAATCGCTGTGCAGGATACGGGCATCGGGATCAAGGCGGAGGATATGCCGAAGCTCTTCCAGGAGTTCACCCAGCTCGATTCCTCGCTGGCCAAGCGACATCAGGGGACCGGCCTCGGGTTGGCCCTGACGAAGCGCCTCGTGGAGCTGCACGGGGGCCAGATCCGGGCCGAATCACCCGGGGAGGGACAAGGGAGCACCTTCATCGTGACGCTCCCGTTCCACGCTCCTCGGAGTCCACAGCGCCGGCTCCTCCTCGTGGAGGATGACACTGCTTTTGGAGAGGCGCTCGCGGCGGTCCTCGAGCGGGCCGGGTATGCGGTCGAGGTGGTCGGCGACGGGCGAGAGGCCCTGTCGAGGCTCGAGCAGAGTCCACCGGATGTCCTGCTCCTGGACATGGTCCTGCCGGGATGTGACGGGCGGGACGTTCTCGCGTCCCTCAGAGGAAGAGAGGGAACCCGCCGCCTGCCCGTCATCGCCATCACGGGAGTGCTAGCGGACCTGGAGAAAGAGATCCGGACGCTGGGGGCCGACGAATTCCTCACCAAGCCTTTCGCGGTGCCCACTCTCCTCGAGGTGCTCGCGCGATACCTCGGTGCTCGCACGGCCATCGCACCCACCGATTGATTCTCCCCCAGAGGGGAGTGCAGGGAAGTATCGACCCATGGCGATCCGTGCAGAGCTGTCCTTGTCCATCGTCGTCGCCGCGACGCTGGGACCCGGCGGAAGATAGGGCGCGTGTGCCCTAAGGCGCCCGAGATCCCGGCTCGGTATGAACACGAGCCGAACCGCGTCT
>DASRUH010000049.1:0-2545 GCA_035655535.1 Methylomirabilis sp. (SeqCode) | reverse complement strand
GTCGAGTCCCCCGCCAAGCTCAAGTACCTCGCCCTCTTCGCCCTCGAGATGGAAGAACGGGGATTCGAGGTCGAGCCCGACGAGGAAGACGATTGGGAGGACGAGGACGACGACGATGACGACGAAGACGACGATGAGGATGACTAGCGGGTCCGGCCCGGGAGCTCTACTCGAAGAGGGAGGGTTGGGCAGCGCCCGGGCGGCGGAAGGCGGCGGTGGAGAGGCCTGGACCTCCCGAACCTATACCCGCCTTTCGACAGGCGAGACCGTAGAGGTCGGCGATCTGTTCGGCAAAGATCCCTTCGCCTTTCATCCGCGTCCCGAACCGTGGATCGTTGAGCCTGCCGCCGCGAATCGTCCGGATGCGATTGAGCACCTTGTCTTTTCTCGCGGGCCGATGCTCGGTGAGCCATGCTTCGAAAAGGGGAGCGACCGCGTGGGGCAGCCTGAGTAGAACGTAGCCCGCAGATTGCGCGCCTGCCTTGGCCGCTGCGTTGATGATCGCGGGTAGCTCAGTGTCTGTGAGCCCCGGGATCACCGGCGCGACCAGGACACCCGTCGGCACGCCCGCCCGGGACAGGGCCTCGATCGCGGCCAGCCGACGGGCCGGTTGCGAGGTCCGCGGCTCCATGGTCCGGGCCAGATCGCCGTCGAGCGTCGTCACCGAAAGATACACGGCGGCCGCCTCATGGCGCGCCAGCTCGCCGAGCAGGTCCAGATCGCGCGTGACGAGATGGTTCTTCGTGATGATGACGACGGGGTTCCGGAACTCGGCTAGCACCTCGAGACATCGGCGCGTCAGTTTCAGGCGTCGCTCGACCGGCTGGTACGGGTCCGTCACCCCGCTGATCGCCAGGACCTGGGGCTTCCAACGGGGCGAAGACAGCTCGCGTCGCAGTAGCTCCGGGGCATCCTCCTTCACGAGGATCTTTGTCTCGAAGTCGAGGCCGGCCGAGAAGCCCAGGTACTCGTGGGTGGGGCGCGCGTAGCAGTAGATGCAGCCGTGCTCGCACCCTCGGTACGGGTTGACACTGGCCTCGAACCCGACATCGGGACTGTCGTTAAACGTGATGAGCGAGCGGGAGGGGTCCTTGAAAAACTGGGTCTCGGGAGCTGGCCCCTCGGGATCGACTCCCTCGGGTTCAGGATCATACGCCAAAGTCTCAAACCGGTTCGGGGGATTCCGGGCGGCGCCACGGCCGCGGATCGCAGCATGGTCGCTCGTCATCGGCCCACCTCCCCTGAAGGACTGAAGGGATCAAGGGATGAAGGGATGAAGGGATGAAGCTGATGGATTCAGCGGCGGAAGAGATCCTTCAATCCCTTCAAAAGTTCCTCCTCCGGCTTTTTCTCGGGGGGCTTTGCTGGCGCTGCCGGAGGAGTCGATCCCTGTCCTGATGACGGCGGCTGCTCTGCCGGGGGTGATTTCGGCTTTTGCAGCCCCTTCGTGACCTCCTCGATGCCTTCCCCGATGAGGCGCCGCTCGAGGAGTCGAGAGACGTAGGCCAGGTCCGGTTGAGGCGTGACCCGCGGGAGGGTCCCGGTCAGGGCTACTGGAATCTCGAGGCGGCCCTCCTTGTTCGCCAGGTACTTCAGCGCCTTGACGTCCGCTATGAGGTCCGTCGAGAGTTCGCGCGAGAGGAGGACGACCGTCCGCATGTTGAGGCTTTGGTCCAGTCCCACCCAGCCTTGGCCCCGGGCGACCCAGTCGGTCGCGGCAACGAGGAGATTGTCGAGCTGAAACTTCCCATCCCGAAGCGCGAGGGAACCCTTGAGTTGACTGAACTCGGTGTTCCGGTTCGCAAAGAGCACCGGATACTTGTTGCGCACCCGCGGAGAGATAAGCATGGAGAGACCCGGGACGGGCGTCAGCCCCGCCAACGCGCTCTCGGCCACGTTGACGTCGAGCAAAGCGCCCCGCATGATCTCGGCCTGCCCCTGGCCCGAGAGGGACCGCGGGATCTCTTCCCAGCGGTTGCCGGATCCGGCGAGGTTCAGATCGAGGTTGATGCCACCGCGGAGATGACGCGGAGCGGCGGGTGCTGCCCAGCGGAGCAGCTCGGTGAGATCGCAGTCGCGCACCTGGGTCGTCGCGGTGAAGCGGGGCGTGCTCTCGCGCATGTCGTACTGCCCCCGGCCCTGTAGCGAGCCTTTCAGGGCTTTGAGCGCAAAGCTGTCGATGTTGACCACCTGACCGGCCATGGAGAAGGCCGCCTGGAGGTCGGTGTAGTTCACGTCATTGATCGTTCCCCGGGCGGAGGAGACTCTTCCCCGAGATGCAAACATTCCCTTTTCCATCCAGGCCCGCCCCTCGCCGGTCACCTGGCGCAGGACTTCCGGAGTCTTGCTGGACCCTCGGGCTTCTCGAAGATCGGCAAGCCAGAGTTCAGGGGCAGCAAGGCGGTAGGTGAGGGAGACCGGGACCAATCGTTCGGCCTGGGCGGCAAGTCGCATCTGGGACTTTCCGATGCTGAGCGGGGTCTCTCCGAGCACCGCCCCCTGGCCGGTGAAGTTGACGGTGGCGCTCTTGGCTGTGAGCGGCTGA
>DASRUH010000048.1:0-8712 GCA_035655535.1 Methylomirabilis sp. (SeqCode) | reverse complement strand
ACCTTGAGCCCTCCCAGCGCGGCCATGGCCGCCTGCCGGACCGATGTCTCGGTATCCTGGAGCGCGGTCAGGAGCGCCTCACCCGTCAGCTCGGCGCCCATGTGCCCTAGGGCTCTGATGCACTCCCGGCGGATCCTGGCGTCATAGTGCCGGGCGAGTCGCTTCAGCATATCGATGGCCTCGGCCGCCGGCAATCTGGGCAGCATGGGGAACAGGCGCCGCGCCGTCTCCCAGGACGGCGCTTTCAGCGCCGACTTCACGACCGGAAGCGACACGGGACCCATCTGCACCAGCAGGTCGGCCAGCTTCTGCCTGGATGCCATCTCCCGCTCGATCAGGAGCTGATCGAGGACCGGCTGGGCCATCTCTTCCTGGAAGAGCAGCAAGAGTTGGGCCACATCCTCCGGCGGTATGCCTTCCCCTCGACAGTACCCTTCGATCACGGGGCGGGGCCCCGTTTCATCGAGCATCGCCCGCACGGTCCACCGGGCGTACCGCGTCACCGTCTCTGGCTTCGCGTTCGTCGGCTGGAGCTCTCGGGCGAGCACGGTCAGGATGCGAAGGTAAATGGATACGTCGCCCCGGCCCACGGCCTCGCGCGCCCGGATGGCCAGCTCCTCTGTGAGATGCTCGTACCGGGCGGGACGATCGGTCTGCTGCAGTTCGAGGATGAGTGTCTCGAGATCGGGGGGTGCCTCCTCTTGTGCGGCCTGTTCCCCCGGCTCGGCGTCGACGGCCGTTGTCCCGCTCGTCTCCCTGGTCTCCGCGGCCTCCATCCGCGGAGGCTCGCTGGGCGCCTGGGGAGGGGCTTCGGGGGCGACCCCTGGCGGGGCACTCTCCTCGCCCGTCACGGTCTCGGCGCGTGGGGTCGTGGCGGCGAATTTCACCTCGAGATCGTCCACCTCGACCCCGCTTGCTCCTCGGCCCCGCAAGAAAGCCCGACTGCCTCCCTGCCGGGCCAGTTCTTCGGCGTCGGTGATCAAGAGCTGGGTGACGTGCTGCAGATCCTCCGGGCGCACCCCGGACAGGAATCGGATGGCCTGAATTCCGCGGAGGGTGAACTCGAGGGAAAAGCCGTGGAGGAGCGGATGATCCGGTCCTACAGCAGTGTCGCCGTGGGAGAAGCCATGGTAGCTGACCTGGACGGCGAGGGGGGCCCGCCCCGCCAGGATCTGCGTGAGTTGCTTGTGGGACCGATCGAGGGCCTGAGCCCTCGCCGGGTGGTTGGCCGGATACGCCAGGAAGACTTTGGTCGCCCTCTTGATGGCGACGAGAACCTCAGCCAGGTCGCGGGAAAATCCGGCCTCCGCCTGCGTTCCTCGACTGTCGTCCCTGGCCATCCCCCGCTTTCCGCGTGCGCGCGGCCCTATTCACAGAGGTTGAGCTACTCGGGGTGACTCTATAGCAAAACGCGGACCAATGTCAACGCAGGTGCAAAGACCCGGTTGCGTCACAAGGTGTCGACCGGGTCCACGTCCATTTCCACCTGGATCGATGCCCCCCGGGGTGGCGAGAAGGCCTCCAGGGCGGTTGTCACCTTCGGTCGCAGGGGGGTGTCTAACGGTCCCTTGACGAAGAGATGCCACCGGAATCGACCGCGGAGCCGAGCGAGAGGCGCGGGGGCGGGACCGTCGATCTGGAAGGGATGCGGGGCGTGCCGGAGCAGCGTGCCCAGCTGCTCGGCGGCCTCGGCTGCCGCCGCCTCCTTCGGGCTGGAGATCAGGAGGCGGACGAGGCGGGTGAAGGGGGGGAGGTTCCGCTCGCGGCGCCGCGCCAGCTCCTCCTGGGCGAAGGCGGAATAGTCCTGCCGGAGCGCCGCCTGGATGCAGTAATGCTCGGGGTTATACGTCTGAATCACGGCTGCTCCGCGGAGGGGGCCGCGCCCCGAGCGGCCCACCATCTGGGTGAGCAGCGCGAAGGTGCGCTCCCCCGCCCGGAAATCCGGGAGGTTGAGGCCGATGTCCGCCGAGAGGATCCCGACGAGGGTCACGTTCGGGTAGTCGTGTCCCTTGGCGATCATCTGGGTTCCGACCAGGATGTCGAGGTCCCGCCGTTCCAGTCGCTGGAGGATGAGATGATGCCCCTGGGGGCCGGCCGTGGTATCCCGGTCCATCCGGGCGATCCGCGCCTCGGGAAAGCACGCGCGGAGTTCGCGTTCCACCTGTTCCGTGCCCATCCCGAGCTGGCGCACATTGGAGCCGCCGCAGGCCGGACACCGATCTGGCGGGCGTCGCTGGTGTGTGCAGTGGTGACACCGGAGGAGCTGCACGGCGCGATGCAAGGTGAGCGCGACGCTGCAGTGCGGGCACCGCACCAGATGGCCGCAATCCCGGCAGAGGAGGGAAGTCGCGTACCCGCGCCGGTTCAGGAGGAGCAGGACCTGCTGGCGACGGGCGAGGCGTTCGCGGATGCGGGCCTCGAGAATGCCGGAAAGAATCACACGCCGCCCGGGCGCCTTCGGCTCCTGGCGCAGGTCCACGACGGCGACGGCGGGGAGCACTCCTTCCCCGATCCGATCGGGGAGGGTGAGGAGGCGGACCGCGCCGCTGTGCGTCCCGTGATAGCTTTCGAGCGACGGGGTGGCGGAGCCGAGCACCACGGGGCACGACGTGCGCTGCCCTCGGAAGAGCGCCACGTCGCGCGCGTGGTACCGGGGCGATTCCTCCTGCTTGTAGGCGGAGTCGTGCTCCTCATCCACCACGATGATCCCGAGACGGGGCAGCGGCGCGAAGACCGCCGAACGGGCGCCGACCACGATGTCGGCGTCGCCTCCGCGGATGCGCAGCCACTGATCGAGCCGCTCCCCGGGCGTGAGCGCGCTGTGCAGCAGCGCGATCCGGTCGCCGAATCGGCCGCGGAATCGCTCCGCCGCCCGCGGGGTCAGCGCGATCTCGGGGACGAGGACCAACGCCTGCTTCCCCTGCTTCAGGGTCCCCTCGATAGCCTGGAGATAGATCTCGGTCTTGCCGCTGCCCGTCACGCCGAAGAGGAGAAAGGAAATGAAGCGGGAAGCGGTGGTGGCCGCATCGATCTCGGCGAGAACCTCCTGCTGCGGCGGAGAGAGGTGAAAGGGCTCCGTCGGGGTGACAGGAAGGTCGCGGAAGGGATCGCGCCGCACCGGGGTCAGGACCTGCGCGATGAACCCTTTCTGCGTGAGGCCGAAGAGGACCGAGGGGGATTGAGCGATGGTCCGCGCCTCCTGTGCGGGGAGCGTCCCACCGACCCGGAGCAGGTGGGCGAGGAGCTGTGCCTGGCGCGGTGCCCGGAGCGTGAGGGCGGCGATGGCCGTCTCGACCTCCTGCTCGGACCGGAGGAGATGAAACGATCGTTCCTGTTTGGTCCGCACCCGAGGAGGCATCCGGAAAGTTTCCACCATCACCAGCCCCTTGTCCTGGAGCCGGTGGAGCAGGGAAGAGGTAGTCTTGCCGAAGCGTCGGGTGAGGCGACCGGCGGGGACCGGCGCATCGAGGGGAACGAGGTGGAGCAGTTCGCGTTCCTGGGGCGAGAGGGTTGGGGCGCCTTGGGTGACGGACTGTCGTCCCGCGGTCGTGAGCCGCACGCGGCGGCGGGTCGAGGCATCGATCCCCGGCGGCAAGGTCGCCCTGATCACCTCCCCCCACGGCGCGCCGTAGTACGCGGCCACATGTTGGGTCAGTTCCAGCAGGGGCCCGTCCAGGAGAGGCTCTGGATCCACGACATCCTGCAGTGCCTTGAGGTCGGCGCGGTCGGCTGTCTCGGTGAGCCGCACCAGATAGCCGGAGACGATCCGGGGGCCCAGGGGGACGGTGACGCGCTTACCGGGGGCAGCCGCATCCCGGAGGTGGAGGGGAATCGCATAGACGAGGGTCTTGTCAATGCCGAGCGGCAGCGCCACCTCGGCATAGGGTGGTGCATCTGCGGGGCCCATGGCGTATCATCCTCGCCCGGGGAACGGTGCGGCTGTCGGGACGCGTGAGGGACCCGCGATCGCTGTGCAGATGCTGCGGGTCGGGTTCGGGCTTGTCGCCTGATCTCGCCCTAGGGTACAATGCCACGGTCGCCGCGGTCCATCCGAATCTTCTGGCCAAGGAGGAGGGGAATGCGGGCCTCTGCCCGGGCGACCTGGTCCATGATCAAGGGGAGCGTCGAGGGGATCGAGGAAGAGGTCCGGGGGATGAAGGAACAGTACGAGGCGGGGGTCGCCGGGGCGACGCGGTGAGCGAAGGGCGGGCCGGCTGATGATCGTGCGGAGCGTGCGGGGCCGCCGGATCTCGGGCGGCCCATCTGCCTTCCTCCTCGATTTTGACCATACCCTCTTCGACACGGATCGTTTCTTCTGGGTGGACGTGCAGGCCGCCTTTGCCCGGTGGGCGATCGATGCCACGCTCTGGGAGGCGAGCTACGCCGAGGTGTGGCCCACTGGGTACTCGCTGGACAAGCACCTGGACCTGCTCGCCCGGAAGGGAGGAGTGGCGGATGCGGCGGTCGCGGATATGCGCCGGATCCTCCACGAGTCCTTCGGCGATCTCCGGGCGTATCTCTTCCCCGACGTCGAGCCGTTCCTGACACGCCTGCAGGCGGCGCAGATCCCCTGCTTTCTCGTCTCCTTCGGGGATTCGGCCTGGCAGACCGCCAAGGTCACCCGCGCGGGACTCGCCCCCTTCTTCCGGGACATCTTCTTCACCGGTCGGGTGCAGTCGAAGGCGGAGGTGGTCGAGTCGCTCGCCGGGCGGTTCACGCGGCTCACGGTCGTGGATAACGACCCGCGGGAGCTGGACCTGATCACGGCCCGCCGACCGGAGGTGGAGACCTTCTGGATCAGCCGGGTCCCTCCGGAGGCGCTCTCGGGGAGCGATGCCACCCTGCGGGAGCAGTTCCGCGAGGCGCGAAACTACGCGACCCTCCCGGCCGAGTTCCCCCACCGGCGCGTGAGTACCCTGGATGAGGTGCCCCTGTGACGCGTACGATCGTGGCGAGCGCTCCCACGCGCATCGACTTCGCCGGAGGGACCCTCGATATTCCTCCGCTGTATCTCTTTCATGAGCCGGCGCTGACCATCAACGTGGCGATTACCCTCTGTGCGACGGTCACCGTCCGGAAGGGAGCGAGCCGCGGGATCCGCCTGATCGCGCGGGATCGGGAGCGGCAAGCGTTCTGGCGGTCATTCGACCGGATCGATTGGCGGAAGGATCGATATGTGGAACTGACCGCCCGACTCCTCCGGTCATTGGGTCCCTTCTCGGGCGTCGAGGTGGTGACCGAGTCCCAGGCGCCGGCGGGCGCCGGGATCGGCGGCTCGTCGGCCCTCGCCGTCGCCGCCACCGCCGCCCTGGCCCGCCTGGCGAAGCACCGGATGACGCGGGCAGGGCTTATCGAGTACGCGCGGGCCGTCGAGACGCAGACCATCCGGGTGCCGACCGGATACCAGGACTACTATGCGGCGGTGTTCGGCGGGGCCAGCGTCATCGAGTACGGCCGCTCGGGGATCGTCCGCCGACCGCTGGCCGTTGGGAATTTTCTCGACGAAGTGGAGCAGCACCTGTTCCTGATCTACACCGGCAGGCCCCGGTTCTCCGGGGCGAACAACTGGCAGCTCTTCAAGAAACACGTCGACGGCGATCCGAAGGTCTTCCGGTTCTTCGAACGGCTCAAGGCGAATGCGCTCGCCATGCGCGAGGCCTTCCTCCGGCGCGATCTGCGGGCGGTGGCCGAGGTGCTGAATGAAGACTGGGCCGTCCGCCGGGCGATGCTGCCGCGCATGAGCACCCCGCTGATCGACACGCTGGTGCGCCAGTGCCGCCGGGGTGGCGCCCTTGGCGCCCGGGTCTGCGGCGCGGGGGGTGGCGGCTGCATCGCCTTTCTGGCCGATCCGGGGTTGCACCGGCGCCTGGCCGCGCGCCTCGCCGCCTATGGAGTCCAGGTTCTTCCCTGCCGGGTGCATCGGCGGGGACTCACGGTACGAGTGATGAGCCATCAGCGATGAATGATGCATGAAGAGCGAGACATGATGCACGGGGGGAGTCCATGCGCCTTGCCACGGTCCTCTGGAATCGCAAGCCGACGCTTGCCGTGGCCCTCAGACAGAACTTCCTGAATCTGCCGGGCTGCGTCGCGGCGCTGAAAAAGGCCCGGCGGGTGACGGGCGATCTCCCGCCTGACATGCTCGAGCTGATCGCGGGCGGCGCCTCGTTCGTGAGGGCAGTACAGTCACTCATCCGGGCGGCGGTCCCCCGTCTCAGGGACGGGATCTGGCAGGCGAAGGCGCGGGATCCGCTGCTGAGGCCGATGGACCGGGTGCGTGTCCTGGCGCCGATTCCGCGGCCGCGAAAGAATATCTTTTGTCTCGGCCGAAACTACGCAGCGCATGCCAAGGAACGGCAGGCGGAGGTCCCAACGATTCCGGTCTTCTTCACGAAGCCGCCTACGAGCGTCATCGGGCATGACGGTCGGGTGATTCATCATCCGATGACGGCGGAACTCGACTACGAAGTTGAGCTGGCGGTCGTGGTCGGGCGCCGGGGCATCAACATCCCGCGGGCGAGGGCGTACGAGTACGTGTTCGGCTACACGATCCTGATTGACGTGACCGCGCGGGATGTGCAGAAGCGGCACATGCAATGGTTCAAGGGCAAGGGACTGGATACCTTCTGCCCGATGGGTCCCTGGATCGTCCACAAGTCGGCGATCCCCGATCCGCACGACCTCAACATCGGCCTCCGGGTCAACGGCGAGATCCGCCAGGCGGGCCACACGGGCGACATGGTCTTCAAGATCCCGGACCTCATCGAGGTTCTGTCGGCCGGCATGACGCTGGAACCCGGGGACATCCTGGCTACCGGCACCCCGTCCGGCGTCGCGGCGGGCCGTGATCCGCCGCGCTGGCTCAAGGTTGGCGACGTCATCGAGGCCGAGATCGAAGGGATCGGCGTGCTCAGGAACCAGGTCGCCGAGCCGCGATCCTGACGCGTGGATTTTCGAGAGTGCGATTTTCCGTGCGTGATGCCCCTGAAACCCGGAGTGAGGCGGAAGGAGGAGGTCGATGCGAGTGACCATCACGGCAAAGAAGAACGGCCCCTATCGCGTGGAAGTGACCGAGGGCGAGTGCAAGCTGCTGGACGCAGAAGGGAAGGCGTTCGACCTCAAAGGTAAGACGGCGTTCTCGCTGTGCCGCTGCGGGCAGTCCCAGAACAAACCCTTTTGCGATGGCACTCATGGGCGGGTGGGTTTCCAATCCGACGACCCCGCCCCCCGCGTCAGCGGCTAGTCACGACGTCACGGAATAATTGGCCAGCGTGTCACCGAGCGTTCTGTCGTCTGACCGTGACTCAGGGGCGCGGCCTGGTTTCACCGTGCGTGGGTATGGGTTAGCGGAGTGGGCGGCCGGTGAGGCGGGTGTACTCGCGCTGCAACTGCTGCAGGTCTTGCCAGGCGGTCTTCTTCTCGTTGGGGTTTCGGAGGAGATACGCCGGGTGGTAGGTGACGAGCAGCGGAATCCCGTGGTAGTCGTGGAATGTGCCGCGGAGCTTCCCGAGCGGCACCTTAGTCTTGAGCAGATTCGAGGCCGCGATGGCGCCCAGCGCGCAGATGAGCTTGGGCTGGATGGCCTTGAGCTGCGCGATCAGGAAGGGCTCGCACGCCGCGATCTCGTCCGGTTCCGGGGTGCGGTTGTTGGGCGGCCGGGACTTGAGGACGTTACAGATATAGACTTGTTCCCGCTTCAGCCCGATTGCCTCGATCATCCGCGTGAGGAGCTGGCCGGCCCGGCCGACGAAGGGCTCGCCCTGCGCGTCCTCGTCCGCCCCTGGGGCCTCGCCGACGAAGACGAGATCCGCCTTCGGGTTGCCGACCCCGAAGACGATCTGGGTCCGGTGGGCGTGGAGCTTGCACCGGGTGCATTCCCCGAGGACCTGCCGGATCTCGTCGAGGCTGAGCGTCCCGGAGAGGAGGAGCTCCCGCTCCGACTGCGGCTGCTCCCGTGCGGGCGCCTGGGGAGCGCCGCGGACGAAATCGAGGCCTAACTGCTGCTGGGCCTCGAGAAACTCCCGCGTCTGTCGTACCAGCGCCGCCGCCTCCTGTCGCAGGTGTTTCGTGGTCACGGCGTCTCCCCGCCGCGTCGCTGTCGCCGCAGGGCGACGACTCGATCGAGGATCAGGTGCGCCACCTCGCGCTTCGAAAGCTCCGGAAGCTTCTGCACGCCCCCCTGGTGATCGAGGATCGCGACCTGCGTGGTCTCGCCTCCGAAGCCGACGCGGATGTCGTTGGCCACGATCAGGTCCAGGTGCTTCTTCTCGAGCTTCTGCCGTGCGTTGACGATCAGGTCGTCGGTTTCGGCGGCGAAGCCGACCAGGATGCGGGATCCCTTGCGGCGGCCGGCCTCGGCCAGGATGTCGGGGTTGCGGAGGAGCTCCACGGTGATCGCCTCGCGCTTCTTCATCTTGTGCGGTGCGGTCGTGCTCGGGCGGTAGTCGCCGACGGCCGCGGCCATGATGAGGATGGTGATCTCATCCAACCGGCCCAGGACGGCCTGGTGCATCTCCTCGGCGGTCGTGACATCGATGCGCGTCAGGCCCGGAGGCGTGGGAAGCGATGTCGGGCCGGTCACAAGGATCACGCGCGCTCCGCGCTCCCTGGCGGCCCGTGCGAGGGCGAACCCCATACGCCCGGAGGAGCGATTGGAGAGATACCGGACGGGGTCGAGCGGCTCCTGGGTCGGACCGGCCGTGACCAGGATCG
>DASRUH010000047.1:0-3210 GCA_035655535.1 Methylomirabilis sp. (SeqCode) | reverse complement strand
GCGGTCGCGGCTTTCCGGCGTCTGGGACTTCAGGTGGTGATGATGAGCGGTGACAGTCGCAGGACCGCGGAGGCCATTGCCAGAGAGGTAGGGATCGACCGGGTGCTAGCCGAGGTGCTGCCGGAGGAGAAGGCCAGCGAGGTGCGGAAGCTACAGGCGGAGGGTCACGTCGTGGCCATGGTCGGGGATGGCATCAATGACGCCCCCGCCCTCGCCCAGGCGGATGTGGGCATCGCCATCGGCACCGGGACCGACGTCGCGATTGAGGCGTCGGACGTGACGCTGATCACCGATGACCTGCGCGCCGTGGTGACCGCCATCGCCCTCGGCAGACGCACGATGCGGATCATGAAGCAGAATTTCTTTTGGGCCATGGCTTATAACGTCGTCTTGATCCCGGTGGCCGCCGGGGCGCTGTACCCGTTGCTCGGAGTGCTCATGAGTCCAGTCCTCGCCGGGGCGGCCATGGCCCTTTCCTCGGTTTCGGTCGTCTCGAACTCCTTGCGACTCAGGGCGTTTCGTCAGACAGGGCACGTGTAGGACGCGACTGAAGGGAGGGCGACGGTCATGCCGGCGGCGAATGAAGTCTATGCCTGTGGCGTGTGCGGCCTGGAGGTGCAGGTGCTCAAGGCTGGCCACTGCATCCCGCAGTGTTGTGGCCAGGAGATGCGGCGCAAAGGATGACGCCGCTCGATCGCGTTGACAATGGGTCCGGTCATACGATAGATACAGCCGTATTCGGACGGTGGAGTTTTGTAGAGTAAGGGGGTTGAATCAGTCATGATGCGCAAACTCGGAACGATCAGCCTGACCGGCGTGATCGCCGCATTGCTGGTGATCCTCTATCTCGAACTGAGACCACCCGCGGGCCCAGCGCGCGAAGCAGCACCGACGCTTCCTGCCGTGTGGGCGGCGCCCCGGGTGGAGGGGCTGAACGACGCGGAGCAGGTCGTCATCCGGGTCTATCGTGAGGTGGGCCCGGCGGTCGTCCATATCACCAGTACGGCCGTAGCATACGATTTCTTCTTCAATCAGGTTCCCCAACGCGGGACCGGCTCGGGGTTCATCATCAACGAGCAGGGATATATCGTCACCAACAACCACGTGGTCGAAAATGCGGATAACCTCGAGGTCACTCTGGCGAATGGCAAGAAAATGCCGGCCCGGCTCGTCGGCCGCGATCCGAACAACGACCTGGCCGTGATCAAGATCGACGTCTCGGGCGAGAAGCTCCAGGTCGCCCGTCTCGGGAATTCCGAGCAGCTCCAGGTCGGGCAGATGACGATCGCCATCGGCAACCCCTTCGGTTTTGACCGGACCGTGACCACCGGCGTGGTGAGCTCGCTCAAAAGGACCGTGCGGGCTCCCAACGGGCGGGAGATCCGGGACGTGATCCAGACCGATGCCGCCATCAATCCCGGCAACAGCGGCGGGCCGCTTCTCAATTCCCGAGGGGAAGTGATCGGGATCAATTCAGCCATCTTCAGTCCGACCGGCGGGTCAGTCGGCATCGGGTTCGCCATTCCGGTCAACACGGCCAAGCGCCTCGTTCCGGAATTGATCTCCAAGGGGCGGGTGAGTCATCCCTGGCTCGGCGTGCGCGGGGTCAACGTGACCCGGGAGCTGAGTCGAAGGCTTAACCTGCCAGCCGAGCATGGGGTGCTTGTGATGGTGGTGGAGCCGCGTTCGCCGGCGGCCCAAGCGGGCATTCGCGGAGGGGATCGCCGGGTACCGGTCGGCAACATGGTCCTGCTGCTGGGGGGCGACCTGATCGTGGGCATCGACGGCCAAAAGGTAGAGAACAATGACAGACTCGTCGCCTACCTCGACGATCACAAGCGCGTCGGGCAGACGGTGGAGCTCGAAATCCTCCGGCAGGATCAGCGGCTCAAGCTGAGCGCCACGTTGGGCGAGCAGCCGGAGGATCAACGATTGTGATCGTTCGGTGGCGCCTCGGCTGGATCCTCCTCTGCCTCCTCCCCGTCCTTGCTGAGGCGGGGGGCAGAGGAGAGGTGCGGATCGGGAATCGGGTCGCGGTGCCGGTCGAGGTGGCGCGGACCGAGGCGGAGAAGACACGGGGGCTCAGCGGTCGGGACCGGCTGGCGCCGGACCGCGGCATGCTCTTTGTCTACGAGGCTCCGGTTCGTCCCCTGATCTGGATGCGGGGTATGCGTTTTCCCCTGGACATCCTCTGGATACGGGACGGACGGGTAGTCGATCTCGTGCGGGGAGCAAAGGCACCAGCCCCCGGTGAGGCCCCCCAGGAATTTGCGCCACGTGAAGACGCCCAGTACGTCCTGGAGGTCCCGGCCGGCTTCGTGGAGCGCCAAGGAATCGCCGTGGGCGACCGGGTAGAGATGCGCCTGGAGGAGGGGAAAGCGCGGTGAAGCGGCGTAGCTGGGTGATCCTCGGATTGGTCATCGTTGCCCTCCTAGGGTTGCTCTTCCTGAACGTCGTTATTCCCTCTAAACCCAGAGAGCTCGAAGTCTTTGAGGCCACGCTGGATAATGGACTGAAGGTCCTCCTCCTGGAAGAGCGCAAGGCGCCCGTCCTCACCTTTCATGTCTGGTACCGGGTCGGTTCCCGGAACGAGCAACCTGGGCGCACCGGTCTCGCCCATTTTATGGAGCACATGATGTTCAAGGGCACCCCGCAGATGGGAGCCCAGGCGTTCAGCCAGGTGATCAGAAAGAACGGCGGGCAGGATAATGCCTTCACCAATCAAGACTACACCGGGTACTTTGTGACGTTAGCGGCGGATCGCGTCCACCTCCCCCTCGAGCTGGAGCCCGATCGGATGGTCAACCTCCTCCTGAATCCGGATGAGGTCGAGCGAGAGCGCAGCGTGGTCATGGAGGAGCGGCGGCTGCGCACCGAGGACGACCCCACGAGCTCGTTATGGGAGAAGGTCCAGGCAGCCGCCTTCAAGGCGCATCCCTATGGCAAACCGGTGATCGGATGGATGGAGGATATCCGGAAACTCAGTCGGGGAGATCTCCAGGCCTTCTACAAGACGTACTACGCCCCGAACAATGCCGTCGTCGTCGTCGTGGGCGACTTCAAGCGTGCGGAGCTCCTCCCCATGATCCAGAAGGCGTTCGGCGCGATTCCTCGCGGCCCCGAGTCGCCGCCGGTCCGCATTGTCGAGCCACCCCAAAACGGAGAACGCCGGGTCACCCTCACGCGGGAGGATGCGAAGCTTCCGTTCAT
>DASRUH010000046.1:0-11749 GCA_035655535.1 Methylomirabilis sp. (SeqCode) | reverse complement strand
TCGCTGCCGACCAGGTGACCAAGCTCGCCGTCCAGCAGAGGCTCCTCCTGGGTCACATCATCCCGGTGATTCCCTCGGTCTTCAACCTCACGTATGTTCTCAATCCGGGAGCCGCCTTTGGCTTCCTCTCAGATGCCCCGGCCGCGATTCGCAACCCGTTGTTCACGGCGATCTCCCTCTGCGCCGTTCTCTTGATCGTCTACTACCGGGCGCGACACGGTGGGATGGGCCTCCTGCATTCGTCAGGCCTCGCGTGCATCCTGGGGGGAGCCGTCGGGAATTTGATCGATCGGCTTCGCCTCGGCATGGTCGTGGATTTTCTGGATTTCTACTACGGCACGTATCACTGGCCGGCCTTCAATGTCGCCGACTCAGCCATCACGGTCGGGGTGGCCTTGATGCTGATCGATATGGTCTTCGATCGCGAGCGGTGGTGACCCGTGGAAGAGATTCGGGAATATGTGGTGCCCGCGCGGGAGGCTGGACGACGCCTGGACCAGTTCGTGGTCCATGACAGCGGCTTCTCTCGGGCCACGGTGCAGCGCCTGATCCGCCAGGAGCGGGTGCGGATCGGCGGGACGCCCCGGAAGGCGAGTTATCGTGTTCGGGGGGGAGACCAGGTCGTTGTGACGGTGCCGCCCCCCGAGGTGGCGGCCCTCGCACCGGAACCGATCCCCCTGGATGTGCTGTACGAGGATGATGATCTTGTCGTCATCAACAAGCCGCCCGGCCTCGTGGTCCATCCGGGCGCCGGGCGTCCCGGGGGGACGCTGGTGAATGCCCTCCTCTCGCGCTACCCCGGGCTCATCGCCGTCGGGGGCGTGGAACGTCCGGGGCTCGTCCACCGGCTCGATAAAGAGACCTCGGGCTGTCTCGTGGTGGCCAAGGGCGACGCCGCGCATCGGCACCTGAGTCGGCAATTCGAGGCGCGGCAGGTGTACAAGACCTATCTGGCGCTCGTCCACGGGTCCGTGAAGCCGGCCCAGGGGCGGATCGCCTTGCCCATCGGGCGGCATGTGCGTGACCGGAAGCGGATGGCGGTGCGCACCCGCAAGGGACGGGAGACCGAAACGGTTTTTCGCGTGCTCCGGTCCACTGCGCACTGCAGCCTGGTGGAGGTGAAGCCGACGACCGGCCGCACGCACCAGATCCGGGTCCACCTGGCGGCCATCGGCCATCCGGTAGTCGGGGACACGCTCTACGGCGGGCGGCGAGAGCGACGGTCGCGGTGGAAGGTGCCGCGGCACCTCCTCCATGCCTGGAGACTCGCCTTTGTACATCCCCGCACGGGCACGGTCATGGAGTGTACGGCGCCTGTGCCGGCCGACTTCGTCCGGAGTCTGGAGCAGGCCGGCATTCGTCCTGTCCAGGAAGGGCGCGGTGTGCGGGAGCCCGCGGGACTTGAAATCTCGGCCGTCCAGCCGTAGACTGACATCGGTGGCGGAGAGCCGCCCGCGGAAGTGTCATGGCACTCAAGGCTGACGAACTCAAAGTCCTCCCCCTGGCCCAGATCATCGACCGGCAGACCCGCGAGGGCGAGCTGTACGAGCGGCTCCCGGAGAACGCGCTGCGGTGCTACGCCTGCGGTCACCGCTGCCTCATCCCCGAGGGGCGTCGCGGTATCTGCAAGGTGCGGTTCAATACGAATGGGACCCTGTACGTTCCGTGGGGCTACGTGGCGGCCCTGCAGTGCGATCCGACCGAGAAAAAGCCTTTCTTTCACGTCCTCCCCGGCTCGGAGACCCTGACCTTCGGGATGCTCGGCTGCGACTACCACTGCCCGTACTGCCAGAACTGGCTGACCTCGCAGGCATTGCGCGATCCCGGCGCCGGGGCGCGGCCGGACCCGATCACCCCGAAGGCTCTGGTGGGCCTCGCCCGACGCGGCGGGGCACGGCTGGTCGGCAGCTCGTACAATGAGCCCCTCATCACCGCCGAGTGGGCGGTGGCCGTCTTTCAGGAGGCCAAGGCCGCGGGGCTCAAGACCTGCTTCATCAGCAATGGGAACGGGACCGCAGAGGTCTTGAAATATCTGCGGCCCTGGTGCGACGCGTACAAGGTGGATTTGAAATCGATGTCCCAGAAGAACTACCGGTATCTGGGCGGGGTCCTCGACCATGTCCTCGAGACCATCCGGATGGTGCATGCGCTGGGATTCTGGCTCGAGGTGGTGACCCTCATCGTCCCCGGCTGGAACGACTCGGACGAGGAGTTGACACAGGCGGCGGAGTTTCTGGTCTCGATCTCGCCCGACATTCCCTGGCACGTCACGGCGTTTCACAAGGACTACAAGATGACCGACCCGGACAACACCTCACCCCTGATCCTCCTCCGGGCCGCCCGGATCGGCGAGGCGGCCGGCCTGCGCTACGTGTACGCGGGCAATCTCCCCAACCGCGTCTGGAAGTATGAACACACCTTCTGCCCGACCTGCAAGGCACTCCTCATCGCCCGCGTCGGCTATCACATCCTCGAGAACCGCCTCACGCCCAACGGCACCTGCCCCTCCTGCCACACCACAATCCCCGGCATCTGGTCGTAATATCAAGTTTCGAGGATGCCGAGCATGCGGCGCTGGAGGTCGCGGATCTGATCGCGAAGCTCGGCGGCACGCTCGAATTCGAGGCGCTTGGCCGCCTCCTTCATCTGTTTTTCCAGCGTGGCGACGAGGGTCGGGATCTCCTCCCGAGGGACGTACTGCATCCGTTCCGCGTCCGGAAGGACCGGGACCGTATAATAATCTCGCTCGTAGATCGAGGCGAGGACATCGGTGATCTGCTTTTTGATGGTCTCGGGGGTGATGCCGTGCTTTTCGTTGAATGCCCGCTGGAGGTTGCGGCGCCGGGCGGTCTCCTCCATCGCCCCCCGCATGGAGCCCGTGGTGACGTCGGCGTACAGGATCGCCTTGCCTTCGACGTTGCGCGCGGCGCGGCCCGTGGTTTGGATGAGCGATCCGGCGGATCGCAGGAAGCCCTCCTTATCGGCATCGAGAATGGCGACGAGGGAGACCTCGGGAATATCCAGCCCCTCCCGGAGGAGGTTGATCCCGACGAGGACGTCGAACTTTCCGAGGCGGAGGTTGCGAATGATCTCGTTGCGCTGAAGCGTGTCGATGTCCGAGTGAAGGTACTGCACCCGAAGGCCATGCTCGGCCAAGTAATCCGTCAGCTCCTCGGCCATGCGCTTCGTCAGGGTCGTCACGAGGATGCGCTGGTCCTTGGCGGCGCGGAGCCGAATCTCGTGCATGAGATCGTCGATCTGCCCCCGGATCGGGCGGACCTCGATGTCCGGGTCGATGAGACCCGTCGGCCGGATGATCTGCTCCGCGACGGCGCCGCGGCACCGTTGGAGCTCGTAGGGGCCGGGGGTGGCGGAAACGTAGAGCGCCTGGTTCACGGAGCGCTCGAATTCGGCGAACGTCAGGGGGCGATTGTCGAGGGCCGAGGGAAGGCGGAAGCCGTACCCGACGAGTGTCTCCTTCCGCGAGCGGTCGCCGCGGTACATGCCGCGGATTTGCGGGATCGTCTGGTGGGACTCGTCGATGATCACCAGGGCGTCCTTCGGCAGGTAATCCATGAGTGTCGGCGGCGGCTCTCCCTCCGCGCGGCCCGTCAGATGCCGAGAGTAGTTCTCGATCCCTTTGCAGGTGCCGATCTCGCGCATCATTTCCAGGTCGAAGAGGGTCCGTTGTCGCAGCCGCTGGGCCTCGAGGAGCTTCCCCTGCTGCTCGAACCAGGCGGCCTGTTCCTCGAGTTCCGCCTCGATGGCGGTCAGGGCGCGCTGGCGTCGCTCCTCGGGGGTCACGTAATGGTTGGCGGGATAGATGGGGACCCGGTGGAGTTTCTGGAGTTTTGCCCCGGTGAGGGGATCGATCTCCCACAGCGCCTCGACCTCATCTCCCCACAGCGCGACGCGGACGGCGGTGTCGGCGTGGGCGGGGAAGATCTCGACGACATCCCCGCGGACACGAAAGGTACCCCGGTGGAAATCGATGTCGTTGCGCTGGTACTGGATCTCGACGAGCTTGCGCAGCATTTCCTCCCGCTGGCACCATCCCCCCTCCTCGAGGAAGACCATCATCCCGTGGTACGCCTCGGGGGATCCCAGCCCGTAGATGCAGGAGACGGATGCCACGATGATCACGTCCCGCCGCTCGAGGAGGGAGCGGGTCGCGGCGTGGCGGAGCTTGTCGATGTGTTCGTTGACGAGGGCGTCTTTCTCGATGTACGTGTCCGTCTGGGGGATGTAGGCTTCGGGCTGGTAGTAGTCATAGTAGCTGACGAAGTATTCGACGGCGTTGTCGGGAAAGAAGCCCTTGAACTCGTTGTAGAGTTGCGCGGCGAGCGTCTTGTTGTGGGCGATGATCAGGGTCGGGCGCTCGCTCAACGCGATGACGTTGGCCATGGTGAAGGTCTTCCCCGACCCGGTCACCCCCAGGAGGACCTGGTGCCGCGTCCCGTTGAGGACCCCTTCGGTGAGCTGCTGGATGGCCCGGGGTTGATCCCCCCTGGGTTCAAAGCCGCACTGGAGTCTGAACAGGGACATGCTCCGCCTCTGGCTGATCGTGGTGGTTGTTCCTGGAGGAATTATCGCCGAAAGGGGGGAGGGAGACAAGAACCCGGGAGCGGTCGCCCGCCGAAGAGGGGCAAGCCCCGGTCGGCGCAGAGGTGGACGCTCCGCCTGCCGTGCACTGGGCTCGTGTTGCCCTGAGGAAGGTGGCGAGGGCTAAAGCAAACGCACAAAGTACGTTTGCTTTGGAGCAATGGAGCAGTGGAGCAATAGGGCAATTGTGCAGGCGAAATGCTCCATTGCGGTCTACTGCTCTATTGATCCATTGTCACAAGATGAAACGCGTTTGTATTAGTTCTTCTCCCCTTCTTCCGGGGCGGCCGGAGGCTCCGCGGGAGGAGCCGAGGGACGCTCCGGAAGCATGGAGGGGGTGATCTCGACTGGCCCCGGCCGCGGCGCTGCCGCCGGCTGCGTCGGAACATCGATGGCCGCCTTGGCGGCGATCGCGATCTCGCGGACACGCCGCTTCCACTCGGTGTACGGCTCAGGCGGATTCCAGTCGGGGGAGAGAAGGATGCGCAAGATCTGGCCGGGATGGATCACGCTGGGGTACTTGATCCCTCCCTCGTTCGCCTGGAGGATCTGCACCCACTGGCGGGCGTCCCCGTAATAGTACGCGGCCAGGAGATGCAGGTTGTCACTCGCCTGCACCTGGTGCCGGGCCTCGACGGGGATGGCCGGACCCACATCGGCGTCAGCCGTCTTCTCCGGGGCCTGCGCATGTAGTGGGGTGACGACGAGGAGAACTACGAAAGCGGAGAGCGAAAGTGGCCATCGCCATTGCATGGGTAGACCTCCTTGCTGCTGCCGTTGCCTGTCAGAGACCTCACCGCCTCTGCGGAGAGGTACTTCTCCCAGACATGCAAGTGGCGGGCCGACTGGGCGAGGACCGAGAGATACAGGGCCGATAGGGGTTTAAACGGCTTGCGGATGAGCCGCATGCCGGCCTCCTGCGGGGTACGGCTGCCCTTCCGGGTGTTACAGGCCCGGCACGCGCTCACCACATTCTCCCAGATCGTTTTGCCCCCGAGAGAGCGCGGCAGCACGTGATCGATGGTCATCCGCTCCCCGCTGTTACGACCGCAATACAGGCAGGTATAACAGTCCCGCTTCAGAATGTTCTTCTTGTTGAAGGAGAGGGCGTGACTGGGAACCCGCCGGATGTACCGCTGCAGCCGGATGACCGACGGGATCAGCATGGCCACCGAGGGGGAACGGATGAGATCACCCGTGTCCTCGACCCGCTCCGCCCGACCGGTGAAGAGCAGGACAATGGCCCGGCGCACGTCACAGACCTGCAGGGGTTCGAGAGATCGGTTCAGGACCAGGACTTTGTTGGGCTCCATACGAGGCCCTCTAGCTGGCCATCAAGACTTCACCTTTGGTAACACAGCCTCCCTCCTTTGTCAAGACAATCGGCCCCACGAGGGCCGGAGCGCACCGTGTCGGGTGTCCGTGGGGTGCCCTCGTGCTGCGGACGGGTCAGGGCGCGCTCCAGATGACGCCCCCGTCCTTGTCGTTGAGCGCCAGGCGCGGGACACCGTCGGGCCACAGCCGCAGCGTTGCCCGGGGTTTTGCAGCCTTGTCGAAAAGCGCGAAGGTCGGCGATCCCTGGGGACCGAGGGACAGCCATGCGCGGGCCGTGCCGCCCTTATCGTGGAGACCCAAGCCCACAGTTCCGTCAGGGCCGACGGCCAGGACGGCGCGCGCATCCCCGCTTTCATCCCGGAGGACGAACCTCTGGGCCTCGACGACTTTTGGCACGGGGGGAGGCGGGGCCTGCCCCATGAGGAGCGCGGCGGTGACTCCCGTGAGCGCCACCGCGCCACAGCGCCTCCACCGGCGGATCTCCCGCTCGAGTTTCTGCACGCGCTGCATGAGGATTTCCAACGTGTACTCTTGCATAGGAAACCTCCACCACTGTGTGGGCGTGAGCCCTCTCTCCCATCGCGTGAGGCGCTTTCATCGCGCGCCTGCTGTCTGCGGTTCGGAGCCGTCAGCCGCCGCCTGACAGCGGGGTGCTCCTGTGCAGATGGGTGACCGGGATGCTCTGGGAGGAAAATCTGGTTCACGAGCGTGAGAGGAGAAAGGGGGAGGGGCTGACGGCCCCTCCCCCTGCGGGATGGCGAACTTAGTACTTCTTCGCCTTCTCGACCTTGACCCCGAGCTTCTCGAGGCCGGCCGTCAACTTGGCCTCGGCCTCCGCGGACTTCCCCTCCTTGAGGAGCTTGTCCCCATCTGCGCAAAGTATCTCGGCATCCTTGTTCGGGGTCTTCTTGAGCGCCTCCTGACACTGCTTGGAGAGATCCGCGGCGCCGGCCATGACAGCCGGAGCGGCCACGAAGCTGACGGCGAACGCCACGAGAATGGACAAGGCAACCTTCTTCATCGCAGTCTCCTCTTCCAGAGTCGAGTTGTGGTCGCTTCCTGTGGTCACTGCATGGGTGGCTTCTCGTCCGATCCCTCACCTCCTTTCTGGAGTCGGGGACGTGAATCCTGCCTCTCGATCGGATTCATGCTCAACCCGGCCGAGCGCATGGACGGGGTCGGCCGGAGGCTCGGGGCGGTGGGGGCCAAAAAGGGCAACACCCATGCCAGGCCTGCCACAGGGGCTCGGGCCTGTCCGCGGAGCGCCCCGATCTTTGTGAATTTATTGCAAAAGGGCTGCTGCCGGCGCCGTGCGCGACGCCGAGCTGATCGCCGGGAAGGGTGTAAGGATTACATGGTCAAATTGTAAGAGTTACCCAGCGGCGAATGTGAAAGCAGGACTGAGGTGCGAGGACTGAGGACTGAGTCTTTAATGCTCAGTCCTCATAGCTCAGTCCGCAGCACTGCATTCTGCAGGCTCAGTCCTCAGCACTCAGTCCTCGACACTGAGCGACGCAAGGAGCGCGTGCGGTGGTGGCGAGAACGGCTCATGGCCCGTGGTACGTGATCCGACCCGTTCGGCCCACGAGGGTCAGGCGCGGCGTCCCGTCTGGCATCACGATCAACTCGGCGCGTTCGGTGGCACGGGGGTCGGCGAGCATCAGCCGCACCGCACCGTCCTTTCCGAGATCCATGGCGGCGCGGACCCTGGCCGCGGCGTCGATGAGGCCGAAAGCCGGCTTCCCATCGGGGAGGACGAACATGGCGATGCGTCTTCCCTCGGTGTCGATGAGGCTCAGGTCCGGGACCTCGTTCGACCCCACGTTGGCCTGGAGGCGGGGACTTCCTGTCTTGTCGGCCAGACTCACGCGCGGCGTCCCGTCGGCGACGAGGTTCAGCCCCGCGCGGCGGATCCCGCCCCTGTCGAACAGGGCGAGCCCGACCGCGCCGTCCGCCTCGACGTACAGAAAGACCCGGCTCCTCTCCTCTTTGTCGGCGAGGGCGAGGTTTACCGCGCCATTCGAGCTCTCAAGCCATGCCCGCGCCTTCCCGCGTGTGTCCCGGAGGACGAACTTTTCGGCCTCGACCACCCGACTCATCGTGGGCGGCGCAGCTTGCCCCATGAGCACCAGGGCGGCGAGGCCCGCCAGGATGACCCCGACGGCTCCTTTCCATCGACGGGTTTCCCCCTCCAGTCGCTCCAACCGTCGCACCAAGGCGTCTACCGTCTGTCCATGCATCGTCTTCTCCTTCACCCGGCTCGTCCGTGTGCGGTCATCCCTCGCCCCATCCGGCATCGCGCAATGGGAGACCTCTCCCCAGAGTCCCGATAGACCGGATCTCTGCTCGAGTGGCGCAGTGAGTCGGACGTGGCGTCAGGGCGGGGCCCGCGGGCCTCACCGAGGACCGCGGTGTGCCCCCCGGGCCCGGGCGCTCACCCGACGTTTGGGCGCGACCTTTTCGACCGTCGGGAGTTCGCCGTGCTTGAGCCGGTAAATCCAGCCTTCCACTCGGAGTCGGGTGGCGGTGAGCCCAAGCGTGAAACAGGACGCCCACATCTCCCGACGCTCCGGCTCCGGGAGATCGACGGGGGATCGAAAGCGCGGCAGCTGCGACGCGCGTGCGCGGAGGGTCTGGAGCGTCCTGGCGTAGACGGTCGTGAGGAGGGTCAGGTGCTGCTCGAGCAGCTCCCGGGAATCGTAGATCCGGAGGTCGTCCGCAATCGTCCGGCCGAGATGCCGTTCGTAGGTCAACCCGTCTTCCGCTCCGCACAGGGTGCGATGCGCCTCCTCGAGGATCTCCAGATTGTTCGGGATCAGGGGATCGTGATCGAGGAACCATCGGATCAGGGCGGGGAGGTCCCCCGGGCCGGCTGGCGGCAGGGTCGAAAACGTGTACGTCATCAGCCCCTGCGGGGTCGTCCGTTCGGTTCGGGGCTGAGCTGCCGGTGCGGGAGCCCGGGCGGAATCACCCGACACCGGAACAGGCGGCTCCGTTCCCCGCGGGGGTCGAGGGGGCGCAGCGCAGGTCACATCTTCCTCGCCGCCGCGATGGAGCCTGCGCAGGATATAGATGTCCTCGCGGACCTTCGTTCCCTGCAAGGCCTCGTGAAGCTCTGCCATTCCCTCCGGTCGGAGGACCATGTAACAGTGGGAACAGAAGGCGCGGTCCGATAGAAGTGGGGTCTGGCAGGCGGGACATTTGGAAACCATGGGCCGCGGGGTGTGCAACCAGCGTCGCAAGGTCTCCCGGAGGCGCATCACAGTCGGTTGTGACTCCGGCGTCCGACGTCTCCTCGCATGACGGTCCGCTGAGGTCTCATCACTCTGGAGAGTGACGATACACTGCCGGGGAGCGCTCGTCAAGTTTTCTGAGGGGTCCGGCCGGCTGACCCGGCTGGCGCCCGGGGCGATCGTGTACATTTTACCGTCCCGCCTCGCCGTGACACCCTCGACCTCCTAACTTCACCTTGTCGGTTCCCGTCAAAACGGATAGAATCAGCGGGTCCTTCCCCCGATCGGCGTTCGTGTGCTGTCTCGGCACGCAACGTGCCTTGTGCGCCACGCCGCTTGGTCGTGGAGGCGGAGCCCACCTCGATCCCATCATGGGGATGGACTCGGCCGCTGGTCCGTTCGGATCCAGGTCGGCCAGGGACGACCCGCGGGTCTCGCTGCAGGCGAGACCATCCCGGTGGGGCAGCTGGGATATATCTCTATCGGCTCTTCCGAGAGTCTGAGGAGGGGAGGGGATGATGAAGGTTTCGCGGCAGGCCTTGGCGCTCTTTCTCTGCGTGGGCGTACTCGCGACATCCACGGTCGGTTGCGCGTCCTTCGAGCAATCGGTCAGAGAAAACCCGGGGACGGTGGTGGGAGCCGCGGTGGGGGTGGCCAGCGGCCTCCTCATCGGGGGATTACTCTTCCACAGCACCACGGGCGCCCTGGCCGGTGGGTTGATCGGCGCATTGGCGGGGGGCGTGATCGGCAACGCCATGGAGTCCCAGAAGCGGGACTACCCGGCTACCGCCAAGGCCTATGACTACACGCCGACGCAGGGGGCGACCGTCCGGATCGAGCGGGTGAAGGCGCAGCCGGCGACGGTGAAGGCCGGGGAAACGGTGCACCTCATCGTAGAGTACGCCCTCCTGACCCCCGATGCGAACAGGGAGTTCTCCGTGACGGAGCGGCGGGAGATCAGCACGAGGGGACGGCTGGTCGGTAATCCGGCCCTGAGCGTCAAGCGGAAGGCCGGGACGTGGGCGAGCACGGTACCCCTCAAGCTCCCGGCCAACGCCGAGACCGGTCCGTATCAGGTCGCCGTCGCGGTCCAGGCCGAGGGCGGCGTCGACCACGCGACGATGAGTTTCACGGTCCAGTAAGCGCGCGCGGTTCGGTGGGGAACGGGTGAACTCCATGTGTCCGAAAACCGGTCAAGGCTGCAGGAGACCGGCCGGTTGTAATCGGCCCTCGTGCTCCAAAAGACCCCCTGACGCATGCCTATGGGGCGTCCTAGCCGGGCACGATTCTTGCTCCAATAGTCGTGGGGTTAGACAATCGATACGACTATCGGACACTCGCAGGGCGACGGGGAAGGCCGATGAAGGGGCGGATGCGGAAACTCTGGGGGAACGAGGAGGTGGCCACCTGCAAGCTCTGCGGGACGCCCATCAAATCGGGAAAGCGGACCTGTCCGCTCTGCGGGTATGTGGTGGGCGCAGAGTCCAACGTCTTTTACATCGCCGGGGATGCCAGCGGCCGCCGCGAGAATAAGGGGGCCCGAGCCTCTGCCCCGCCCGCTCCGGCCGGGGAGAGGATCGTTTCGGAGTTCGGGAACGGCCGGGGCTTGGACGAGGAGGTTGCGCTCATGGCGGAGGCGGACGGGGATCTGGAACTCACCCTGGGGGCCCAGCCGGAGCTGGAGACAGAGTCTCCGGTCTTCAGGCTCGATCCGCCGGGGCTCCGGGAGTTGCTGGCGACCCAGCCGGAAATGCTCGAGCCGGGGCTCAAGCCCGTCACCGACAAGAGCGGGAAGCCGGTCGGCGCGGGATTTTCCACCGCCGTCGGGACCATCGATCTGTTGGCCTGGGACAAGAGCGGGGCCTTTGTGGTGGTGATGGTGGCCGAGCGGGGGGAGGGAGAGGAACTCGTCAGGGACACCCTGCAGCGGGTCGGCTGGGTCCGCAAGCACCTCGGGAATGCAAAGCAGCCGGTGCGGGGGATCGTCCTGATCGAGGGGGTCCCCGAGAAGCTGAGCTATGCGGCTGCCGCCGTGGCCGACACCCTTGCCTTCAAGACCTACCGGATGGCCGTGCGCTTTGAGGACGTCGAGGCCTAGAGTCTTTTAGTCCCCTCGTTGTTCCCTCTCCCGTTCGGGTCCTGATCAACCGATAGCGATTCCGCGGGTCTCCTCAGACGAGGCCCAGCCCCGATCGGATCCCACGATCCCGTCGGACACCGGTCGTGCCGTCGCCGCTCGAGCGAGGGCAACGACTGCACGGGCGCGGAGACACGACCAGCCGATAGTCCCCAATCTCTGCAGGTGATGCCCACGCTGGTTCTCGCCGCCATGGCCTCGCGCTCCGGGTATGTGAAAGGGGCGCCTGCCCGCAAAGTAACCGAATCATGGTAAGCTATCGGCCACATCATCAATCTCGGATACTGTCCGGCCGGGACGCGAGCTTAACCTTCCTCTGCGGAAGGCCCTCCCCTCACCGCCAGGAGAGGCGAGCTGGTCTTGGCAGCGGGGAGCGGCTCGGGGAAAGCCCTCGTTGGCGGAAATTTTCACGGAGCGCCGATTCTATTGCACCAGCACCCTC
>DASRUH010000045.1:0-9217 GCA_035655535.1 Methylomirabilis sp. (SeqCode) | reverse complement strand
AGGGTACCCCAGCGCCGGATCTCGGGATTCCCCTCCGGGCTCCTCCCGACCGGGACCGAGGCGTGGGGCAGATTCGGCAGGAGAAGCAGCAGATGGTTGAGTTCCTGCTCGAGCGCCTGCAGCCGATCCTCGCTTTCCTTGAGCGCGCCGGAGAGCTCCCGACTCCGCTCCATGAGATCGGCCGCGGTCCCGCCGCGCCCCTCGCTCGCCCGCGTCTCCCCCACCCGCCGAGAGAGTTCCTTTTTCTCGCGGCGCCACCGCTCGATATCCACCACCAAACGCCGCCGCTCGGCGTCGAGCTTCAGCAGCCGCTCGAGGTCAAATTCCGTCCCCCGCTGCGTCAGCTTTTCCTGAATGCGGTCGGCATTCTCGCGAACGAACTTCAAATCCAGCATCGCCGAGCCTTACTCCTCCGAGGGCTCCTCTTCCTCGTCGGGGGGCCCGTCGACGGGTCCTTCAACACCCTCAGGACCGCCTCCGGCGGGCTCAGGGGAGCCCCCAACGGCCTCATCTTCCTCCATCACGACGGCCGTCACCGCAGCCGCCCGGTCCCCCTCTTCGAGACCCTGCAGGCGTACCCCCTGCGCCGCCCGCCCCGTGTCGCGGATCTCCCGAACCCAGAGGCGGGCGATCTTCCCCTCCTGCGAGATCATCATCACCCCGTCCTCTTCCCGAACCTGCTTGATCCCGACGACCGGCCCGTTCTTCTCCGTCACCCGGATATTGATCACGCCCCTGCCGCCCCGCCCCTGGACGCGGTATTCGCTCACGTCGGTCCGCTTCCCGAACCCGCGCTCGGTGACCGTCAGCATCTGCGTTCCCTCCGAGACGATCTCCATCCCGACCACCCGGTCTCCGTCTTCGAGACGAATCCCGGTCACCCCGCGGGCCGCCCGTCCCGTGGGACGCACCCCTTCTTCCTTGAAACGGATGGCCATCCCCTCACGTGTGCCGAGGAAGATGTCTTCGGTCCCCCGCGTCAGGGCCACCCCAATAAGCTCATCCGCCTCGTCGAGTGACAGGGCAATGATCCCCCCGGCACGGGGATTGGCGTAGGCGCTGAGTTCCGTCTTCTTCACGACCCCCTGCTTCGTCGCCATGACGAGGTAGCGGTCCACCTCGAACTGCCGGATCGGGATCATGGTGGTGACGTGCTCCCCGGGCTGCAGCTGGACGAAGTTCGCCATGGACTTCCCGCGCGCCGCGCGCCCGAGCTGGGGCAGCTCATGGACTTTCAGCCAGTGGACACGGCCCAGATTGGTGAAGAGGAGGATATAGCTGTGCGTGGTCGCCACAAAGAGGTGCTCGACGTAATCCTCCTCCTTGGTGGCCATGCCGGTCATCCCCTTGCCGCCGCGTCGCTGGGCCCGGTAGACGGTGAGCGCGCTGCGCTTGATGTACCCCCCGTGGGTGACGGTGATCACCATCTCCTCGTCCGCGACCATGTCCTCGAGGCTGATCTCGGTCGTCACTTCCTCGATCTGGGTCCGGCGCGGGTCGCCATACGCCTCCTTCAAGGCGGTGAGCTCGTCCCTGATGATCTGCCGCACCAGCCCTTCGCTCTGCAGGATGGCCTGGAGCTGCGCCATCGTCTGCAGCGTCTCCTGGTACTCATCCTGAATCTTCTGCCGCTCGAGCGCCGTCAGCCGCTGGAGGCGCAGGTCCAGGATCGCCTGGGCCTGGATCGGTGTCATCGTGAACCCCCCGACGAGTCCCGTCCGGGCGTCCTCAACCGTCCGCGATCGGCGGATGAGGGCGATGACCTCGTCGAGGCGATCCAGGGCGATCCGGTAGCCCTCGAGGATGTGGGCACGCTCCTCCGCCCTCCGCAGATCGAAGCGGGTCCGCCGGACCACCACCGTCCACCGGTGGTCGATGAAGTGCTGGAGCAGCTGCTTGAGCGTCAAGACCTTGGGCTGGTTGTCGACCAGGGCCAGCATGATGACCCCGAAGGTGGACTGCATCGGGGTGTGCTTGTAGAGTTGGTTCAGGACCGGTCGCGGCGTCTCGTCCTTTTTGAGTTCCAGGACGATCCGCATCCCCTCCCGGTCGGACTCGTCGCGGAGATCGGCGATCCCCTCGATCTTGCGGTCGCGGATCAATTCGGCGATCCGCTCGATGAGTTTCGCCTTGTTGACCTGATAGGGAAGCTCCGAGATGATGATGCTTTCTCGCCCCCCCCGCCCCTTCTCCACGGAGGCCTTCGCCCGCATCTGGATCAGGCCGCGCCCGGTCCGGTAGGCCTCCTCGATCCCGGCGCGGCCGTGGACATATGCCGCCGTCGGGAAGTCGGGCCCCTGCAGCACGGTGAGAAGCGTCTCGAAGGAGACCTCGGAGTCCTCGAGCTGCAGGATCAGGACGTCCACCACTTCGCCGAGATTGTGTGGCGGGATGTTCGTGGCCATGCCAACGGCGATCCCCGACGCGCCGTTGACCAGGAGGTTCGGCAGGGCGGCGGGCAACAGGGCGGGTTCTTGCAGGGTATCGTCAAAATTGGGAACGAAGTCGACCGTTTCCTTCTCGATATCCCGCAGCATCTCCTGGGCGATCCGGGCCAGGCGGACTTCGGTATACCGCATCGCCGCCGGCGCGTCCCCGTCCACGGAGCCGAAGTTCCCCTGCCCATCGATCAACGGGTACCGCATCGAGAAGTCCTGGACCAGGCGGACGAGCGTGTCGTACACCGCCGCATCCCCATGGGGGTGGTATTTCCCGAGCACTTCCCCCACCACGCGGGCGGCCTTCTTGTAAGGGCGATTGAAGGCAAGGCCAAGCTCTTGCATGGCGTACAGCACCCGGCGGTGCACCGGCTTGAGCCCATCCCGAACGTCGGGCAGGGCCCGGCCGATGATGACGCTCATGGCGTAGTCGAGGTAGGACCGCCGCATCTCCTCGTGGATGTCCGTCGGCCTCACCTCGCCGATCCGGGGCTGTTCCGTGCGGTCTTCCGGCACCGCTCCGCCCTCCGTCTAGTCCTTCGATGGAACCGTTCTCTGACGAACGTATTTAGACTTCGGCTGAGCGCTCAGTCGAAGCCCTCAGGACTAGTGCTGAGTGAACATTTTCCCTGATGTCATTCACAAGTACACGGAACCGTATTTGCGAATCGAAGCACTAATACAAACGCATTTCATCTTGTGACAATGGATCAATGGAACAGTAGACCGCAATGGAGCATTTCGCCCGTACAATTGCTCCATTGCTCCAAAGCAAACGCACTTTGTGCGTTTGCTTTAGATATCGAGGTTCGCCGCCTCCAGGGCGTGCTCCTCGATGAACTGCCGCCGCGGCTCCACCTGCTCACCCATCAGGGTGGTGAAGATCCGTTCGGCCGCCAGGGCATCCTGGACCGTCACCCTGAGCAGCGTCCGCGTTTCCGGATTCATGGTGGTCTCCCAGAGCTGCTCCGGGTTCATCTCGCCGAGACCCTTGTACCGCTGAATCGCCATCCCCTTCTTCGCCAGCCCCAGCGCCTTCTCGTACAGCTCGGTCCACGAGGCCGCCTCGACCGCCTCCCCCTCGCTCTCGATACGGAACGGTGGCCGCCCCAGCCCCTTCAGCACCGTCGTCGCCGCCTCGACCTCGCGGTACTCCACGGATCCGACCAGCCCCTGGTCGATTACACACTGGCCCTGCCCACCCCCATCGCCGAGCTGGATGAGGAGACGGTGGGTCTCCTGGTCCTCATCCCATTCGAGTTCCCCGTCCGCACGGGCGAAGCGCTCGCCGGAGGCCCGCAGCGCCTTCAGCATTCGCTCGAGGAGGTGCGCGGCCTTCTCGCGTTCCTTGAGGCCGCCGCGCCCCACGCCCCCCATCTCGATCAGGGCCTGGACCACCTCCGGGTGTCGTCCCCGCCGCTCGAGCACGCGCCGGCAGCGCTGCCACGCGGTGACCTTCTGCAGAAGCGTGATCAGCCGCTGCCCGCTAAAGCCCGACCCTTCGCCGCCCGCCTGGACCCGGAGGGCCCCCGCGGCCGCCTCCAGGAGGAACTCGTCGAGGGCCCGAGCGTCCTTGAGGTACCGCTCGACCTTACCCCGCTTCACCCTGTAGAGGGGGGGCTGGGCGATGTAGAGATGTCCCCGGTCCACCACCGGCCTCAGATGGCGGAAGAAGAAGGTCAGGAGCAGGGTCCGGATGTGCTCCCCATCGACGTCCGCATCGGTCATGATGATGATCCGGTGGTAGCGGAGCTTGCCGATGTCGAACTCCTTGTCGATCCCGGCCCCGAGCGCCGAAATCATGACGCGAATCTCTTGGGAGGAGAGCATCTTGTCGATCCGGGCCCGCTCCGTGTTCAGGATCTTGCCCCGGAGCGGCAGGATCGCCTGAAAGCGCCGATCGCGGCCCTGCTTGGCGGAGCCGCCCGCGGAGTCCCCCTCGACGAGGTACAGCTCGCACAGCGCCGGATCCCTCTCGGAGCAGTCGGCCAGCTTCCCGGGCAGCTCGTCGTCATTGAGGGGGCCCTTGCGCCGGGCAAGCTCCTTCGCCTTGCGGGCCGCCTCCCTCGCCCGCGCCGCATCGGCGACCTTGTCCACGATGCGGCGCCCGACCCCGGGGTTCTCCTCGAGAAACTCGCCAAGCTTCTCGTTGACGACCGTTTCCACCAAGCCCTTCATGTCGGGGTTGTTCAGGCGGGCCTTCGTCTGCCCCTCGAACTGTGGGTTGGCGAGCTTGACGCTGATGACGGCCGTCAGCCCTTCGCGCACGTCCTCGCCCGTCAACGTTGCCTTCAGGTTCTTCAGGAGGTCCCGGCCTGCCGCATAGCTGTTGATCGTCCGTGTGAGCGCCGACCGGAAACCGATGAGGTGCGTGCCGCCATCGTGCGTATTGATGTTGTTCGCGAAGGAGAAGACCGTCTCGGTGTACCCGTCGTTGAACTGGATGGCGGCTTCGATGATGGTCCCGTTCCGTGCCTCGTCGATGTAGATTGGCTTCGGGTGCAGGACCGTCTTATTCTCGTTCAGGAGCTCGACGAAGGCCCTGATCCCGCCGGTGTAGTAGAATTCGCGCGTCGCCTGCACCCGCTCGTCGGTGAGGAGGATCCGGAGCCCCTTGTTCAGGAAGGCGAGCTCGCGCAGCCGGTTGCTGAGGATGTCCAGGCTGAATGTCCGGTCCGCGAAAATCTCTGCATCGGCAAGGAAGGAGATACGCGTCCCGCTCCGGCGGGCCTTGCCGACCTCCTCCAGCTCGCCCGCCGGCTTCCCCCGCTCGTAGCGCTGCAGGAATTTCTTCCCGTCCCGCCAGACCTCCACCTCGAGCCACTCGGAGAGGGCGTTGACCACCGACACGCCCACGCCGTGGAGTCCCCCGGCCACCTTGTACGCCGAATTGTCAAACTTGCCGCCGGCGTGCAGTGTCGTCAGGACCACCTCGACGGCCGGACGCCCGGTCGGCTCGTGGATGTCCACCGGGATGCCGCGGCCGTTGTCCACCACCGTCACGCTGTTGTCCAGGTGGACGGTGGTCTCGATGCGGTCGCAGAACCCGGCCATGGCTTCATCGATGCTGTTATCCACCACCTCATACACGAGGTGGTGCAGCCCCTCCGGGCCCGTGCCGCCGATGTACATGGCGGGCCGCTTCCGCACGGCCTCCAAGCCTTCCAGAACCTTGATCTGCTCGGCGCCGTAGGTCGCAACGTCTTGGGGTTCTTTCCGATCATCCGCCATTGCCGTACCCACCCCTCCCGCGGCTCGCCCCCCCCTACCGTCCTTCGCCAAAAAAAAACCCCCCGCCCCCTCACACGGCTTGTGATGCCGGAAGACGGAAGGGCCTCAGGGTCAAATCCGCATCGGCATGATCACGCAGCTGAACCCTTCCCCCTTCTGGGGCTCGAAGAGAGCAGGGGAAAGTGGATCATGGACGTGCATCACAATCTCGGAATCCTCCACCACCCCCAAGAAGTCCAGGAGGTATCTGGCGTTAAAGCCGACGGTCGTCTCCGGCCCCCGATACTCCATCACGAGTTCTTCGCGCGCATCCCCGACGTCGGCATTCGTGCAGGAAAGCTGCAAGCGCCCCGGCTTCAGCTCAAGAACGGTCGGCGTCGCCCGATCGCCCGCGACGGTCGAGGTCCGGCGCAGCGCCCCCGACAGATCTTCGCGACGGATGACGGCGCCCGGACCCTTGGGAGAGGGCAGGACCTGCTGGTAGTTGGGGAACTGTCCCTCGATGAGGCGCGTGATCAAGCGGCTGTTGCTGAGGAGAAAGGCCATCTGGTGGTCGAGGGGAACGAGCCGGACATCTCCCGATTCGTCCTTGAGCATCTTTCCGAGTTCCGTCAGCGCCTTGCGCGGGATAATCACCTCCGGCCCGTCGCCTTTCGTTGTGCTCTCGATCGACGTCTTCACCAGTGAGAGACGATGCCCGTCCGTCGCCACCATCCACAGGTGACCTTCCGTGACCTGGAGGAGCGCGCCCGTCAGAGTCGGTCGCGTCTGGTCGGACGAGACCGCAAAGAGCGTCTTGGCGATCATTCCCCGAAGCGTATCGGCGCCGAGTGTGGTGCCAAGCCCTTCCGGAATCTTCGAGAGGGCGGGAAACTCCTCCGCCCCGATTCCCTTCAGGCGAAAGGATGATTTCGCGCACAGGATTTCCACATGGTTTCCGTCCCCCGTCCGCAGATCCACGGGGGCCTCGGGGAGTTCACGGACAATCTCGTATAGCTTTTTTCCGGAGACGGCAACTGCCCCTTCGACCTTAATGTCTCCCGTCAGGGACGTCTGAATACTCACATCGAGGTCGGTACCGGAAAGTGACAGGGTCTCTCCTCTCGCCTCCAAGAGGAGGTGGGAAAGGACTGGGAGCGTTCGTTTGGCCTCAATGACACCTTGAACCTGTCCTAGGGTGCTCAAGAATGCGGTGCGGCTTACTTGAGCATGCATCGCCCCCTCCCTACTACGTCCGGTTTCCTGTTATGCCTATGACTAAGAGGAAGAATACCTTTATTAGTATGCGTAGGAGTTGCTGTGGAGATGGGGAAACGAGCGACAAACGCTGAGATGATACCCGGGGAATCGTGGGGACAATCAAATGAGAAAATGAGGATATGTCTCGGTGTCATCCGTCTCCAGGTTTGTTCCACAGCCTCTCCCGTCACTTTCCCGCGTTTTTGCACCCTCAACCATGGAGACTCTTGTCTGCTGATTTCCGAAAGGCGAGTGTCCGTCGTGCCGCTCTGTTCGCGGGTTCGTTCGTTTCCACATCGGTCAAGCCGCAACAGATACGGGTTTATCCTCTCACCCCCCTTTTGAGTTGCCTCCCGACAACGTTTTAGCGGCCATCGAGTTACTCACAACATTTTCCACATGTGTGGAAAACCGATGAAATCCTTTAAAATTAATAGATTAGGCTAGCAGTCCCTGCCTGGCACATCATCCGCCAGGTATAACCTTCTGCGGAAAATGGCTTGGGTGTCTTATATCACGCGGCCCCCGGGATGACAACTGTATTTTGTCCGGTGCGGGGGGCGGACCGCGGCGATAGATGATTGACAAGTCCGCTTCTTTTCTCTACTATTAGCCACTTACCGGCTGGGGACCGCGAGGAGGGGCCGCGCGTGAAACGGACATATCAGCCGAGTCGGATCAAGCGGAAAAGAGCCCACGGGTTTCGTCGGCGGATGAAGACAAAGGGGGGCCGGCGAGTCGTGGGCCGGCGACGGCGCAAGGGAAGGAAGCGGCTATCCGTCTGAATAGGGCGGGGGGTCCTCTCCTGGGGTTGCCGGTGAGACAGCGCTTTTCGCGAGCGGATCGCGTTCGCACCACGCGCGAGTTTCAGGCGATCCTCCGAGGCGGCAACAGGGTCTCCGGTAAGGGCTTGAGCCTCTTCTGCCGTTGGCGGGGCGGTCGGGGGCGACGGGTGGGTCTCGCCGTCGCTGGTCGCGTGGGGGGTGCTGTCACGCGAAATCGGATCAAGCGGCGCTTGAGAGAATATGTGCGCCTCAACCAGGGCCGAATGCCGGAAGGATTCGACCTCGTGGTTGTCGTTCATCGGGATCTCTCCGGGGCGGACCCCACCACCTTCCGCACGATCGTCGGAGACCTCTTCAGGCGAGCCGGACTGCTAAAGGATCTTCCTTCACACGACGGCAGCATAGCCGCCACCCCGCATGGTTAATATTGTGCTGAAGGCCATCGGCCTGTATCGGGAGTTTGTCGCTCCACTCTTCCCTCCCGCCTGCCGGTTTGTCCCCACGTGCTCGGTGTACACCGAGGAAGCCATCCTTCGGTACGGCCTTGTGCGAGGACTGGGGCTCGCGCTCTGGCGGCTGCTCCGCTGCCATCCCTTGCACTCCGGGGGAGTAGATCCAGTTAAGTGAGACGGCTCGCACGGCTTCGGAGGTGACCGTGAGGCAATCACTGGGGCCCGGCGGTGACGACATGGAGCGGAGGGCGATTCTCGCCGCCGCCCTCGCCGTCGTCGTCCTCCTCGTGTATCAGGCCTACTTCGTCTCCGCGCCTCCCCCGCCGCCCGAGCCCAAGAAGGAGGCGGCCGACGAGGCGAAGCCGGCCCCCGCGATTCCGGCGGCTGGACCACGGGCGACGCGCGAGCGTCTTGCCGGCCCGCTCAGGCGGGGTGAAAGGGACGAAACGGTTCACATGGAGACGGATCTCGTGTCGGTGACCCTGACCAATCGCGGAGGAGGAATCCGGAACTGGCAGCTCAAGCAATACCGAGAGAATTACGGACCGCTCGATCTCGTCGGGGACCCTCCTTCCGGTGGCGCGCCTCTCCCCTTCACCGCGTGGATCGAGGGTGGCGAGGGGAGCACGGGGCTCTATCGGGTTGTGGAGCGGCCGACGGGGGATCCCGGAGTGCCGCAGCGGGTGGTGATGGAGTTTCAAGAGGCGGGAGGGGTCCTGCTCCAAAAGACGTTGGTGCTCCACCCGGGGCGCTACCTCGCCGATGCCACGCTCCGGCTCGTGAATCCCGGAGCGCGGCCATCCCAGATTGCCCTGCGGGTCGAGTGGGGTCCCGGCTTCCGTATGGGGCCCGGTGCGCCGGAGATCGGCGGAATCTCGGCGGCGGCCTGGATCGACGGAAAGCTGGCGGTGCCCGATCTCGAGAAGATGAAGGATGGTGAGGAGCTGGCTCAGTCGGGGAGCGTTTCGTGGGCGGCGGTTCAGGATCGCTATTTCGCGGCCGCCCTGATTCCGGTAGAGCCGGCCCCGTCGAGTCTCGTCCGCAAGGAGGCCCCCGAGCGGCTCGTCGTCGG
>DASRUH010000044.1:0-4768 GCA_035655535.1 Methylomirabilis sp. (SeqCode) | reverse complement strand
GCACGTCATCGTCCGGAACGGTAAGAGACAGACGGTCCCGCCCCGGACCCTGCGCGAGGCGGCGCAGCTCGCCGCCTTCTTCAGCAAGGCAAGAAACGCCGGGAAGGTCCCGGTCCACTACACCGCCGCCCGGTTCGTCCGACGAGCCAAAGGGCGCAAGCCCGGGACGGTTCTCATCACCCAGGAGAAGACGGTCGTGGTCACGCCCGAGCCCACCCTGGCCGCGCGGCTGGGCGCGCGGGAGCCGGGCGCGGGTGCGACTGCTCGATGACGCCATGAAGACGGCGAACGCCAAATCAGGAATGACCCGATACGCCGCGATCGACGTCGGGACCAACACCGTGCGCCTGCTGGTGGCCGATGCGGACCGCGCCGGGACATACCATGTCGCGTATGGGGAGCAGGTGATCACCCGCCTCGGCGAGCGGATCACCGAGACGGGGGTGTTGAGCGCGGCCGCGATGGACCGGACGATCCGGGTGCTCGTGCACTACGCCGGGACCGCAAAGGAACTCGGGGCGGCAGCCGTGATCGGGGTCGCCACGAGCGCGGCGCGCGAGGCGACCAACCGGCAGGCGTTCCTGGACCGCGTCCGGCAGGAGGCCGGGCTCGACATTCAGGTGATCTCGGCGGAAACGGAGGCGACCATGACCGCCCTTGGGGTGGCCCACGCCCTCGGCCCGGACCGGACAGCGCTCCTCATCGTGGACATCGGCGGGGGGAGCACCGAGTTCATCGCCCTGGATCACGGCAAAATCGCCGGATCCGTGAGCCTCCCGATCGGCGTGGTGAAGCTGACCGAGGCGTACCTCGAGAGCGATCCGCCCTCGCCCGCCCAGCTCGACGCGGCATCGGAATTTATCCGGAAGCGATTACAAGACGTTCCGGAATCCTTGCGGCACCCGCCGGGGGCGATCCTCGCGGGGACGGCGGGGACGCCGACGACGCTCGCCGCCATCGACCTCGGCCTGCTGCAGTACGATGCGAAGCGCGTGACCGGCCACCGCCTTTCCCGGAGACGGATCCAAGAGCTGCTGGAGGGTTTTTGTGCCCTTCCCCTGGCGCGGCGCCGCCAGATCGTCGGCCTCGAACCCGCCCGGGCCGATGTGATCCTGTCGGGCACGTTGCTCACGCGCGAGATCCTCGACCTCTTCGGCTTCGACGAGGTCACCGTCAGCGACGGCGGCCTTCGCGAAGGGATCCTGCTGCACCATCTGTCCCACCGGAATCGCCCTGTGCGAGAGAAGCGTCCGAGGAAGGACCGGAACCGATCCCCACATTGAGGCGGTTACCCCATGACGAATCGAAGGCGCCGTCGTGATCCTTTGACAGATTGTCCTGGCCCAACCCTGGATCGAGAAAATAGGCCTTGACATCGGAATATATGGCTGTTAGCATACTGAACTTAAAGTAGTTTCTCATGCTAAAGGCGGCACCGATGGACGATCTCAAAGGGTTGGCCAAAGCGCCCGTGGAACTCTTCAGCACGTTTATCGCGGAGGCCCGCGCGATCATGGACGAGCAGTCGCCTCATCCCGGCGACACGCTTGACAAGTTCGAGCACGCCCGGAAAAGCTTCGGCCACGAGATGGAAAGGCTGCTCAAGGAACTCCGTCAGAAAATCATCGAGAGGGAGGAAGGATTGCGGGCGATCCTCCACCCGTCCGGACAGGATCTCTCCACCCAGGCCCGCGAGGCGATCGACAGGCTCTCGCAAGTCATTCACCGCTTCTCGTTGAGACACGAGCAGGGGCGAACCGCGACCCGGTCCGGCTCAACGTCCCTAGCGGCGCATCACGAGACCCGGAATCCGAGGAATGTCGCCACCTGCAGGGCGGTCGAGGCGCGCCCGAACGGCAAGGCGGAGGACCTCGTGGAAGACGGTCTGAAGGCGCTCGACGGGCTCTCGCGATCGATCGCGCGCTTCTACTGGACGGAGAAGATTACCCGTGCGTGGGAGGACCAGTCGGCCGCCGCCATCCTCGCGAACTACCAGGCGGCGCTCGCCGCAGGCGACACCGACACGATCGAAATCTTCGAGGGCGAGGCCGAGCGTGTCCTCGCCCGCAAGGGAGATCCGCAAGCGCTGGCCACGTTTCTCACCCTCAAGGCCCAACCGCTGGATTCTCGTCTGACGCCCGCCCAACGGCAAGCCAAAGCGGCCCTTGAGGAACTGCGCCGCATCAAAGAAGAGGCTGCCCTCTCCATCTGCCTGCTCGCGTCCGTCTCCAGATTCCACGCCGGCCTCATCCCGCTCTGCACCCAGTGGAGGCAGGAGAGCAGGCAACGCGTGGAACCGCGAGCCCGGGAAGGCATGACCCTGGCGCTGCGGAAGGATCAGGAGCCCCCGCTTCCTGCGAGCGTTCTTGATTGGAGTAGGAGCGGCCTCAAGGTCAAATGCCCCAGGACGTTCCCCCCGGGGACCGTTGTGGGGCTCTCCCTCCACCTGCCACAGCGGATGCAGCGGCCGATTGCTTCCAAAGCGGAGGTCCGGTGGATTCAGGAGCATCCGAACCAGCCAGGGCGGTTTATGGTCGGGCTCCGGATCCTGGGGGGTGAGGACATCCCGTGGTGGGAGCTGCTCTCCCAAGCCACCGTGCGGGCGGCCGAATCCGCGGCGTCGTAACGCCCGACGGCGATCGATCCCCGCCTCGCCCCACAGCATGAACGCGTAGCGCCAGATGCAGGGTGGTCCGAGACAGGGCCGCCCGAGATCCCGCCCCACCAGGCAAGAGTCCACGAGCGAGAAAAGGGGGAGAAAAAAGGCCGCCGAGGTGGCGTCCCTCGGCGGCCCGTCGCTTCACGCTCGGTCGAGTTATTTCTGTTTGGGTGGTTCGGCGGGAAGGCGTTTGCCGGCCTTGACGATCTTCACTGCATCCGCAAACCGCTTGTGAAATTCCTCCTCGCTCGAGTTCGTCCCAACGTCTCCGATCCGCCGCTTGGTGACCACGGTGACCTTCGTCTTCTTTCCGTCCACCTGATCGATCCATGCGACCATCATGGACCCCCACGGCACCCACGTCGCCCCGCTCCGGGCGAGGAGATACCCCTTCGGCCGATGCTCTTCGATGTCCTCACCCCCCTGCCAGCGGAACACGGTCTTGGCAATCTCCCAGGCCTGGGTGGTGTTGACCTGATAGACCTGACTGGTTCCGTCATCCTTGTCGTGCACCACACTCGCCGTTGTGGCGCATCCCGCGAGCCCACCGAAGCCCACTAGGAGAGCAACCACTGCCATTGCGGTCTTCTTCATGTAAACGACCCTCCTCTGTCACCACGACATTACAGACAATCGATCCGTCCCACGGTGCGGTGGTGGCCAGTGCAATCTTCGGACCAACTACACCGCCTGCCCCGCGCGGCTCCCGCGTGGCACGAGTCCCTCCGCGTGATGTCAAGCGTTCGCGGGACGAGGGACGGTTTAGTCAACGGAGAGTACTCCCCCTGGTCCCTTCCCCCCGCCTTGCCTCGGGGGCAGGGACGTCAGGCCCGAGCGCGCCAGGCCAAAAGCTGCGGCTCAAACCGATACCGGCGGCTCCGCAGCCCCTCCATTGCGATCTCTCCCCTGTCCGTCTCCTTCCATCGATACTCGGTGACCAGAATCCTCCGCTCCTCATCCATGCCGACGCTGAGCGGTCTCACGGCGAGACCGGGAAAACCGGCGAGGGCGGCTCGCACGGCCGATCGCATCCGGGCCGCCGGCACCCCCGTCCCTCCGTTCCCCGTGACGGTCACCGGGATACTCACGTCCCTCCCCCCATCTTCCAGTAGGAAGAAGTAATCCGCCTCACAGGGCTCCCCCGTCGTCCCGGTGGCGCGTAGAGAAGACTGGAGGAGGTGGCACGGGTGGCCGAAAAATTCCTCAAACGCCCGGGCGTGGGTGAGCGCGCCCATGACCGCATCCCGATCCAGCCGCACGTGCCTGGCGATCAACGACGGCACCTTCGTCGCCACCAGGACCCGTTCCCCTTCGAGCGGAACGGCCGAGACATCCACCTCGTCCCCGGGGCGCGTCAACCGATAACGCCCCGCTGCGACCACCTCGAGGGAAGCAAATCCCCGATCCGTGACGAACCGGGGCAGCCCGGATGCCCGCACGACGCGAATGAAGTGATCGGGAAATCTCCGGGTCTGCCGTAGCAGCCTGCGAACCGCCATCCGTAGATCGGCTGGCGTGAGTTCGATCGCCTCCACCCCTTCCCGGTATCCGGCTCGGAACGCCTCCACGAACAGCTGACGATAGAGGCTTGCCCGATCCGGGTCCAGCTCGGCCAATCCGACGTTCTCGGGGGATGATGCCAAAACCTCTTGCGGCATCCTCTCCCCTCGAATCCCCCTGCGCCTCCACAATCCCATCCCCACTCCCTCCTCGACGAGATGTCATCAAGCCGTCTGCGGTCCCCACCCATTCGCGGTCTCACGCCCATCGCAATAAGGCAAGCCCGCGCACCGGCAACCAACACAAGCTGTTTCACCGACGACGCGGAGGGCTTTCCCCGAGCCGCCCCCTAATAGTTCCATCATTCACCGACCGCGGCGAGGGGGAAGGCCGAAACCCCAGTTTGCGTGTCCGCAAGAACCCGGACTCCTGCCGACCGGCGATGGGGTCTTACGACGGCAACAGCACCTGCAGGTCCCGAGCGACATTGCCGAAAGCGGCGGGGCCCCTCGGCTGGCGACGGCCTGGGGAACCGAGGCGCGATCCGTGCTCCTGTGCTTCGCACGGATCGTGAACACGGAGGGACCCAGGCCGTAAGCCGCCGCGCAG
>DASRUH010000043.1:0-11151 GCA_035655535.1 Methylomirabilis sp. (SeqCode) | reverse complement strand
TCCTCGGGCGGCTCTCGCCAGGGATCCTCCAGGATCCCCCCCTCGAAGCTGATGTGAAAGAGGTTGCGGTCACTCGAGTACGGTTTCTCCGGCGTCACGGCGATCGGGATGCCGTGCCGCTTCGCATAGGCGACGAGATCCGACCGGGACGCCAGATCCCACTCCCGCCACGGCGCGATGATGCGGAGGTCGGGGTCCAGGGCGAGATAGGTCAACTCGAAGCGGACCTGGTCGTTGCCCTTGCCCGTCGCCCCGTGGGCGACCGCATCGGCCTTCTCCCGGCGGGCGACCTCGGTCTGCCGCTTCGCGATCAGGGGGCGCGCCATCGAGGTGCCGAGCAGGTAGCCCCCTTCATACACCGCGTTGGCCTTGAGGCATGGGTAGACGAAATCCCGGACGAATTCCTCCTTGAGATCCTCGATAACGACTTTGCTGGCGCCGGTCTTCAGGGCCTTTTCCCGCACCGTGTCGAGCTCCTCCCCCTGCCCGAGATCGGCGCAGTAGGCGACGACGTCGCACCGGTACGTCTTCGTGAGCCAGTGCAGGATCACCGACGTATCGAGGCCCCCGCTATAGGCCAGGACGACCTTTTTGATTTTTCCGGCCACGCTAGCCTCGCCCCTCACCCTATCGCGCGGCGCCCCGCAACAGAGTCACCAGGATCGCCTTCTGGACGTGGAGGCGGTTCTCCGCCTGATCGAGGATGATCGAGTGCGGCCCGTCCATCACCTCGTCGGTGATCTCCTCCCCCCGATGGGCCGGGAGGCAGTGCATGACCACCACATCCTTCCGGGCCAGATCTACCAAGGCCTGATTGACCTGGAAGCCCTGGAAATCCCGCAGCCGCTGGTCCCGCTCCGCCTCCTGCCCCATGCTGGTCCACACATCCGTGTACAGCACGTCCGCCTCCCGCGCGGCGCGTACCGGATCGTGCATGATGTCGAGCGTCGCCCCGGTCGCGGCCGACTCCTCCCGCGCTTTCGCCGCGACATCGCGATTCGGCTCATACCCCTTGGGGCAGGCCACGGTCAGATGGATCCCCGTCTTCGCCGCGCCGGTGAGCCACGAATTGCACACATTGTTCCCGTCCCCGATGAACGCGACGCGCAGGCCGCCGAGCGCTCCCCGCTTCTCCCGCAGGGTGAAAAGATCACTGAGGACCTGGCAGGGGTGCAACAGGTCGGTGAGGCCGTTGATCACCGGAACCTCGGCGTGTTGCGCGAGCTGCTCCACGACGCCGTGGTCGAAGGTGCGGGCCACGATGCCGTCCACCCATCGGGAGAGATTGCGCGCGGCGTCCTCGACCGTCTCCCGCGCGCCCAGGCGGATGTCCTGGGGCGCCAGGTAAATGGCGTGGCCCCCCAGGTGCGTCATGGCCACCTCGAAAGTCACGCGGGTGCGGAGCGACGGCTTTTCGAAGATCAGTGCGAGCGTCCGTCCGCGCAGGATCGGGTGGGGTTCGTCCCGCGTGAGGCGGTCCTTTACATCACTCGTCAGGGCGAAGAGGCCCTCAATCTCCTGCCGGGCGAGGTCACGGATGGACACGAGATCGCGCTTCACCCCGTGACCTCCCCCAGGGCCTTGTCGAGGATACCGGCCGCCCGCGTGATCTCGGCTTCTGTGACGATGAGGGGCGGGGCGAACCGAATGACCCGCTCGCCCGCCTTGCTCAACAGGAGCCCCTCCTCGAGACACGTGTTCAGGACCGACCCCACGTCCCGATCGAGTTCCATCCCGAGGAGCAGCCCCTTCCCCCGCACCGCCGTGATCGCCGCATGGCGGGCCTGCAGGGTCCTGAGCGCTCCCGCGAGCCGTGCGCCCATCTCCGCCGCCCGCGAGACGAGATCCTGCTCCAGGATCGTCGTCAGCGTCGCCATGGCCACTGTGGTCACCAACGGATTGCCCCCGAACGTGGCGGCATGCGTCCCCGGAGTGAAGCTCGCCGCCACGTTTTCCCGGGCGAGCATGGCCCCGATCGGCACTCCCCCGCCGAGGGCCTTGGCGAGCGTCATGATGTCCGGTTCCACCCCCCAGTGCTCGTACGCAAAGAGTCGGCCCGTGCGACCGATCCCGGTCTGGACCTCGTCGAAGATCAGCACAGCCCCCGCCTCGTCGGCGAGTTGCCGCAGGCCCTGGAGATAGCCGGCCGACGGCACACGGATGCCCCCTTCGGCCTGTATCGGCTCGACGAGGATCGCCGCCGTCCGGGCGTTGATCGCTTTCTTCACCCCCTCCAGGTCGTCAAAGGGAACGTAGCGGAAGCCGGCGAGGAGGGGTTCGAAGCCGTGATGATATTTCGGCTGCGCCGTGGCGGTCACGGTAGCGATCGTCCGCCCGTGAAAGCCGCCCTCCATGGTGATGATCTCGAACCGCTGCGAGCTGCCCTGATCCTTGGCGTATTTCCGGGCCAGTTTGATGGCCGCTTCGTTGGCCTCGGCGCCGCTGTTACAAAAGAAGGCCCGATCGGCGAACGAGTGCTGGCACAGGAGTTCGGCCAGTCGGATCTGGGGCGGAAGGTGGTAGAGGTTGCTCACGTGCAGCAGCCTGGCCGCCTGGCTCTGCACGGCCTGGACGACGGCCGGGTGGGAGTGGCCCAAGGCGCAGACCGCAATGCCCGCCACGAAGTCGAGGTATTCCCTCCCCTCTACATCCCAGACCCGGCAGCCCTCCCCTCGGTCGAGCACTACCGGGAATCGGGCATAGGTATTGGCCAACGCCCGGTCCGCCCTCGCCATCCACTTTTCCGTCTCGGTCATTCCCTCACCTGCAGCTGTCAGCAATCAGCGGTCCGCTATCAGCACTAGGCCCTTCTTGCTGACCGCGGACGGCTCGACTGAGCTCGCCGAAGTCAGCGGACAGCTGATAGCGCCCTCCGAAGCGGGGCTACGCGGTGACTTCGGTCCCCACACCCCGGGCCGTAAAGAGTTCCAGGAGGAGCGCGTGGGGGATCGTCCCATTAATTATGTGGGTCTTCCGCACCCCGCCTTCCAAGGCCCGAAGGCAGGCCCACACCTTGGGGATCATCCCCTCCGAGATCACCTGATCCTCGACCAGCTTTTCGACCTCGGCCCGGCTCAGCGTGGAACAGAGCCGCCCCTCTCGGTCCAGGATCCCGTCGATGTCGGTCAGCACGATGAGCTTCTCCGCTGCAAGAGCCGCCGCAATCTCCGCCGCAGCCAGATCGGCGTTGATGTTGTACACGATCCCCTCCTCATCCGCGCCGGTCGGGGCGATGACCGGGATGAACCCGGCCTCCTCGAGGGATCGGACCACCTTCGGGTCGACCGCCACGACCTCCCCGACCAGCCCCAGGTCCACCAGCTCGGTCTCTGCTCCCTTTTTCTTGCTGTGTTTCGCCTTCCGGGCCTTAATGAGACACCCGTCCTTCCCGGACAGCCCCACCGCCGTGCCGCCGCTCAGGTTGATCAGACCCACGACCTCCTGATTGATGCTCCCTACCATGACCGTCTCCACGATCCGCATCGTCTCGGGGTCGGTCACGCGCAGGCCATCAATGAAGGTGGGAGTGATGCCGGCCCGCTTCATCGCCTCGCCGATCTGCGGCCCGCCCCCGTGGACGATGACCGGCCGCATGCCGACGTAGCGCATCAACACGATATCCTGCGCCACTTGGGTCTTGACCTTGTCCTCGACCATCGCGGCCCCTCCGTACTTGACCACGATGGTCTTGCCGAAGAAGTGGCGGATGTACGGCAGCGCCTCCACCAGGATCTGGGCCTTGGCCACGGCCGATTCTTGTCGTGACTCGCTCACTCCTCTGCTCCCTATCAGGTATTGGGTGTTCCGGTCATCCTTCTCAGTCCTCAGTCCTCAGTCCTCAGTCCTCGACGCTAAAGGATGTACCGGCTCAGGTCCTCATCCCGGATGATGTCCTGGAGCTTCTCCCGCACATAGGCGGCGTTGATCTCCACCTTGACTCCTTCCATATGGGGGGCCTCGAATGACACGTCCTCGAGGAGGCGCTCCATGATGGTGTAGAGCCGCCGGGCGCCGATGTTCTCCGTGGCCTGGTTCACCGCAGTCGCAATGGTGGCGATCTCTTCTATCGCATCCGGGGTGAAGCTGAGATCCACCCCCTCCGTGGCCAGGAGCGCGGTGTACTGTATCGTCAACGCATTCTGCGGCTCGGTGAGGATCCGGACGAAGTCCGCCTTCGTGAGACTCTTCAGTTCCACCCGCAGGGGAAACCGGCCCTGCAGCTCCGGGATCAGGTCCGACGGCTTGGAGACGTGGAAAGCGCCCGCCGCGATGAAGAGGATGTGGTCGGTCCGCACCATCCCGTGCTTCGTATTGACCGTGCCCCCTTCCACGATCGGGAGGAGGTCCCGTTGCACCCCCTCGCGGGACACATCGGGACCATAGCCCCGCTCGCGGCCCGCGATCTTGTCGATCTCGTCCAAGAAGACGATGCCCGAGTTCTCCACCCGCCGGATCGCCTCCAGGACCACTTCATCCATGTCGATCAACTTCTGAGCCTCTTCCTGCGTCAGAATCCGTCGCGCCTCCCTCACCTTCACCTTGCGCCGCTTCACCCGGTGGGGGAGGAGGTTGTCGAGCATGTCCCGCACCTGGTCCATCCCTTCTACCGGCGCCCCGGGGAAGATCTCCACCATCGGCAAGGCCCGGTCCCGCACCTCGATCTCGACCATCCGGTCATCCAGCCGTCCCTCCCGGAGCATAATCCGGAATTTCTCCCGCGTGTCCTGCGGGGCGTCCTGGCCTGCTTCGAACCCCATCGGGGATGGACCGCCGCTGCTCGGGGGGACCAGCAAGTCGAGGAGGCGTTCCTCGGCCAGCTCGGCCGCCCGCTCACCCACGGCAGCCGTCCGCTCCCCCTTGAGCATGTTGACGGCGATGTCGACCAGATCCCGGATGATGGAGTCGACATCCCGCCCGACGTAGCCGACCTCGGTGAACTTGGACGCCTCGACCTTCAGGAAGGGGGCCTCGGCCAGCTTGGCCAGTCGCCTCGCGATTTCTGTCTTACCGATGCCGGTGGGACCGATCATGATGATGTTCTTCGGGGCCACCTCGTCCCGAAGCTCCGCGGGCAGTCGCTGCCGGCGCCACCGGTTCCGGACCGCGATGGCAACCGCCCGCTTGGCCGCGTGTTGGCCGATGATATACTTATCCAGCTCGGCGACGATCTGTCTCGGCGTCAGCGTGTCCATCGCATCTCACCCATCCGCCCGGCGCGGCCGCGCGCCCCTCACAGCTCCTCGATGGTGATCTGATCGTTGCTGTACACGGAGAGCTGGGCCGCGATCAGCATCGACTCCTGCATGATCGTCTTCAGGTCGAGGTCGGTGAATCTCACGAGCGCGCGGGCGGCCGCGGCCGCGTACGGACCGCCCGAGCCGATGCCGATGATCCCGTCATCCGGCTCGATCAAATCCCCGGTCCCAGACATGATGAAGGAGTGCTCCTGATCCACGACGGCCAACAGGGCCTCCAGCCGGCGAAGCACCCGGTCCGTCCGCCAATCCTTGGCCAGCTCCACCGCCGCCCGGGGCAGGTTGCCGTGATATTCCTCCAGCTTCGCCTCGAGCCGTGTGAAGAGTGCGAAGGCGTCAGCGGCCGCGCCCGCAAACCCCGCGACGACCTGGTTGTGGTACATCCGCCGGACCTTCCGCGCATGCTGCTTCATCACCGTCTCGCCGACCGACACCTGGCCGTCGCCGGCCACCGCGACCCGGCCCTTGTGGCGGACCGAAAGAATCGTCGTCCCCCTGATCTTTAGTTCACCGCTCACGGTTCACCGCCTCATGACCCGCGCCCAGCACTCAGTCCTCAGTCCTGTGCACTGGCCTGTCACGCCTTGGGATGCGCCTTATCGTACACCGCCATCAGCTGATCCAGATTGACATGGGTATACCGCTGGGTCGTGCTGAGACGGGCATGGCCCAAGAGTTCCTGGATCACCCGGAGGTCTGCGCCCGCCTGCAGCAGATGCGTCGCAAAGCTGTGTCGCAGTCCGTGAGGCGTGATCGCCTTGCCCATGCCGCTCTTCCGGAGATACGTCTCCAGCAATCGTTCCACGCTCCGGGCCGTCAGGCGCCCCCCCCGGTGATTCAGAAAGAGGGGCGCTCGACGCCCGCCACGCCTCGACAGCGTCCCCGCCTCCTCCGGTCGGCCGCCCCGGAGCACGTCCCGCACCGCCAGGTAGGCCTTGAGGGCCACGACCGCGGCCGCCCCGAACGGGACGATCCGTTCCTTTTTCCCCTTGCCGACCACTCTCACGGCGCGCCCGGCGAGATCCACGTCCTCGACGTTGAGCCCCGTCAGCTCCCCCACGCGGATCCCCGAGGCGTAAAAGAGTTCCAGAATCGCCCGATCCCGCCGGTCGCGCGGTGTGGTGCCCTGCGGCGTGGCCAGGAGCTGAAACGCCTGATCCACCGTGAGATGGGGGGGGAGCGGCTTCTGCAGCTTGGGGGTCCTCACCAGTCTGGCCGGATTCCAGTCGAGGAGGCCCCGGCGGCAGCCGAACTGCAGGAAGGAGCGGAGCGCCGCCACCTTGCGCGCCGTCGTCCCCGCCGCGAGCCCGCGCGTGCGCAGGGATCCCATAAACGCCCGGATCGTCAGAGGATCGATCAACGTGAGGAGCGTCGCCTCCGGCGCCTCCGCATGCATCCGGCGGAGAAAGCCGCCGAACTGCGCGAGGTCGATAGAGTAATTACGGACCGTGTGCGGCGAGGCGCCTTCCGCCTCGAGTTCTCGAAGGAATGCTGCAACCAGTTGCTGCACTGCCGCCTCCAGAGCGACGGAGGGGATAGCCCGATCTGCTATCCCCTCAGAAATGCACGATACGGCCTGCACTGGGAAAGATCAAGCAAAAAGTCCGATCCAGGAGTCCATGGCCCCGAGGGAACGCTCGGCCAGGGCCAGCTTGCGCATCCGCCGGTCGCGGATGGCAGCGTCGAGGGGGGGGAGGAGACCGAAGTTCGCATTCATGGGTTGGAATCGCGCGGGATCCGCCGAGGTGACGTAGCCGAGCAGCGCCCCCAGCATGCTCTCGGTCGGCGGGCGCAGCGGCTCGCGCCCCTGGACCAGCCGAGCGGCATTGATGCCGGCGAGGAGCCCGGAGGCCAGCGACTCGAGGTACCCTTCGACTCCGATGAGTTGGCCGGCAAAGAAGAGCCCCTTATCCCCCCGGAACTGAAGCGTGGGTTGGAGGAGCAGGGGGGCAGGGATATAGGTATTCCGATGGATGCTCCCGTAGCGCAAAAACTCCGCCTGCCCGAGGCCCGGAATCATCCGGAAGATGCGCTGCTGCTCGCCGCGCCGGAGCCGCGTCTGAAACCCGACCATGTTGACCATCTGGCCCGCGGCGTCCTCCTGCCGAAGCTGCACCACCGCCCAGGGGCGCCGTCCGGTGCGGGGATCGGTGAGGCCCACCGGTTTGAGGGGACCATACAGGAGTGTCTCGCGGCCGCGTCGCCCCATCTCCTCGAGGGGGAGACATCCCTCAAAGAAGTTGGCGTCGTCCAGGTTCTCGAAATCGTGAAGGGGATACAGCTCCGCCGTCACCAGCGCCTGCCAGAAGGCCGCATACTCCTCCTCCGTCATCGGGCAGTTCCAATAATCTTCGCCCCCCTTGCCATACCGGGAGGCGGCGAAGACCTTTTCCCGATCGATCGATTCCGCGGCCACGATCGGAGAGATCGCGTCGTAGAAATGAAGGAGCCGTGCGCCTCCCGTCGAGGGCCCGTGTCCGGCCGCCTCGTCCAGATAGGCGCGAAAGAGGTGTGCGAGATCCTGCGTCAGGGCGGGCGAGGTCAAGGGGCCCGTGGCGATGATCGCGGGCCGCTCGGCGGGGATCGCGGTGACTTCCTCCCGGCGCACCTCCACGAGGGGGTGGGCGGCGAGCCGGCGCGTCACCTCCTGGGCGAAGGCGGTCCGGTCCACCGCCAGCGCCGTCCCGGCCGGCACGGCGTGTGCCCGCGCCGCCTGCTGGACGATGGAACCAATCCGTTCCACCTCCGCATGCAGCAGGCCCGAGGCGCTGGTCAGCTCCTGGGACTTCAGGGAGTTACTGCAGACGAGTTCGGCGAGCAGGGCGGTTCGGTGGGCCGCAGTCCCGGCGACCGGCCGCATCTCGATGAGGCGGACGGGGACACCGCGCTCGGCCGCCTGCCACGCGGCTTCCGCGCCCGCCAGACCACCGCCCACGATGGTCACGCACGGCGTGGGGCTCATGCAGCCGATTATGCCGCGGGCTTGCGGTAATTGCAACCCTCCGTCGCGCAGCGGAGCTCCGATGCCTGCCGGGTCTGGTGCTGCACGAGGAACGTTGCGCCGCATTGGGGGCAGGGCTCGGTAATCGGGCGCTGCCAGAGGACGAAGGTGCACTCGGGATAGTTCGAGCACCCGTAAAAGGACCGCCCCCGTTTCGACCGGCGCTGCACCAGGGCCCCGCCGCACCGCGGGCACTTGACATCGAGGGGGATCGGCCGTACCGTGCGACATTTCGGATAGGTCGAGCAGGCGAGGAAGCGACCATACCGGCCGTGACGGATCACCATCGGCGCGCCGCAGCTCGCGCACTTCTCATCGGTCGGCTCCGGCGCCGGCCTGCCCGTCCCTTCGGGCCGAAGGACATTGCGACAGTCGGGATAGCCGCTGCAGGCCCAGAAGAGGCCGTACCGACCTCGCTTCAACACCATCGGCCGCCCGCACTGATCGCACACCTTTGTGTCGCTCACGGTGGACGGTTCACCGGTCGCGGCAGGCCCCTTTACTTCTTCTCCGTGACCTGTGAGCTCTGCACTGCGAACCGCAGGGAGTTCGTGGGTGTTCTTACACTCGGGGTAGGCGGAACAGGCCAGGAACTTCCCGAACCGGCCCCACCGGATGACCATGGGGCTGTCACACTTCTCGCAGGTCGCTTCCGTTTTTTCCTCCAGGGCCTTGAGGTTTTCCATCCCCGTCTTCGCCTGCTCCAGCCATTGGGAGAATTCTCCGTAGAAACGCCGCATCTCGCCCAGCCAGTCGGCCCTGCCCTCTTCGATCTCATCGAGAACCGACTCCATCCGGGCGGTAAACTCGGTATCCATGATGCGGGGAAAGCTCTTGACCAGAAGATCGACCACGACCTCCCCCATCTCCGTCGGCCGGAACTTCCCCTTCTCCTTTACCACGTAGTCGCGATTCTGGATGACCTGCAGGATGGGGGCATAGGTGCTCGGCCGGCCGATCCCGCACTCCTCGAGCTCCTTCACCAGGGTCGCCTCGGTGAACCGGGGCGGCGCGTGGGTGAAGTGTTGCTGGGGATCGAGGGTGCGCAGCTGCAGGACTTCCCCCTCCGCAAGCGGGGGGAGCGTCATCTCCGCCTCCGGCTCGCCGTGGTCTTCGGGTTCCTGTCCCTCCTCCGCCCGGCCCTTCACTCCCTCGTCCGTTCCCTCGACATAGAGCCGCGTGAACCCCTCAAACCGCGTCACGCGCCCCGAGGCCCGCAACAGGAGGCGCCCGGCCTCCACCTCGACCGTGGTCACGTCGAAGAGAGCAGGGGGCATCTGCGAGGCGACGAATCGGTTCCAGATCAGGGTGTAGAGGTTGAGTTGATCTTTGGTGAGAAAGCGGGCGACCGCCGCGGGATCGCGAAGGACCGAGGTGGGGCGGACGGCCTCGTGGGCTTCCTGGGCCGCCTTGGCGCTCTTATAGACGGGCGGCCGCTCCGGAACGAATTGACCGCCGAACCGCTCCGCGATGTACCGCCGGGCCTCCTCGACCGCTTCGGCCGCGACGCGGGTGGAATCGGTCCGCATGTAGGTAATGAGGCCCACCGCCCCCTCCTCCCCCAGCTCGATCCCCTCGTAGAGCTGCTGCGCCAGCGCCATGGCCCGCCGGGCGGTCATCCCGAGCTTGCGCACGGCCTCTTGCTGCAGCTTTGACGTGGTGAACGGAGGGACGGGATGGCGGCGCCGCTCTCGGGTGCTGATGGCCCTCACCACGAAGCGCTGGTGTCGGAGCTCTTCCACGAGGGTGGACGCCTCGGCCTCGGTGTGGACCTCGACTTTGTCCCCGTTCACCCGGAAGAGCCGCGCCCGAAACTCCGGTGGGACGCCCGCCGCCAGGAGCGCCTCGATGGTCCAGTGCTCCTGCGGAACGAAGGCGCGGATCTCGCGCTCGCGGTCGACGATCAGCCTGAGCGCGACGGACTGGACCCGGCCGGCGCTCAGTCCCCGCTTGACCTTCTCCCACAGCAAGGGGCTGACCTGGTACCCGACCAGCCGGTCGAGGATGCGGCGGGCCTGCTGCGCCTCCACCTTTTTCAGATCGAGGGCGCCGGGATGGGCAAAGGCGTCTTGGACGGCGCGCTTGGTCACCTCGTGAAAGACCACCCGGTGCACCGCCTTCTTCGGGGGCTTGAGCTCCTGGACGAGATGCCAGCCGATGGCCTCCCCCTCGCGATCGGGATCGGTGGCGAGATAAATGGCGTGCGAGCCTTTGGCCGCTTTCCGCAGGTCGTCCACCACCTTTTCCCGCCCCTTGACCACCTGGTACTGCGGCGTGAAGTTCCGCTTGACATCCACCGCCAGACGATTGGTCGGGAGATCGCGGACGTGGCCATACGAGGCCTTGACCACATACCCCTTCCCGAGAAGCTTGCTGATGGTCTTGGCCTTGGCCGGCGACTCCACGATGACCAGCGATTTCGCCACTCCCGGTTGTCCTCCTTTGAATAGCTGTCAGCTATCCGCTGTCAGCTCAGACGTCCAGTCATCATACCACGAAGGTTGATTTTCCCATTCGCTCCGCCATCTCCACTCTTGCTGACTGCTGATCGCTGACTGCTGACTGCTTCAGGCGTCCATGGCCCGGACGAACGTCTTGCCGGAGAGCTGCTTCACCCACCCCTTCATCTCGAGCGAGAGGAGGCGGGCCGCCACCGACGGAGAGGGAAGCCCCGATCCGGCGATGATCGCGTCGATATGTATCGGCTCCTCCGCGAGCAGGGCATAGACCCGCGCCTCCTCCCCCTCCAGAGGCGGCAGCGACGGCCCGACGGCTCGGGGAACACGCGCCTCGACGCGCAATTCTTCCAGGACGTCTTCCCACCCTTCGGTGAGCTTCGCCCCCGAAGGGTGGGAAGACGTCCTGGAAGAATTGCGCGTCGAGGCGCGTGTTCCC
>DASRUH010000042.1:0-2014 GCA_035655535.1 Methylomirabilis sp. (SeqCode) | reverse complement strand
CTGCCGAGGGACCCCGCCGCTTCCGCCAATGTCGCTCGGGACCTGCAGGTGCTGCCTAAGCAAGACGGGTCTCTCGGGAGGGCGAGGGGAGCTGGGCCTGGACCCGGCGGAACCTGGTTTGTCCGAGATCCCGGGATGGGCTCCCGGACCGGGACAGTCGGCCGGGGTCCCCTGGATAGGCCAACGGGTGGCGGAGGCCGGGCGCCCATCCGCCCGGAGGAGAATTTCGCCACCGCTCTTTATCTCTTGATGGAATGGTGCGTGAAGTCTCCGAGGACGGATGGGGTGGCCGACGACAGGACCCGTTGGCCAAAGCGGAGGTGGGGGAATATCGCGTTGACCGCGGACCGGTCACCGATGACAGAAAGAACCTCTTGGTCTTGACGGTCGCCGGTCGTCGGTCATTCGTCATCAGTCAAGGCCTCTACCCCTGCTCACGAAGGATCTGGCCGGCCTTCTCCACCGTCTCTCGCTCGCCGCGGTAGCTGAGACGCGCCAAGGCCTCCTGCAGCGGGACCCAGCACACCTCATCCACCTCAAAGTCGTGCTGGCTCGTATCTCCCCCGGTATGCTCGAAAAGATAGAAGTGGACCCGCTTGTGGATGCGATGCCTTGCCTCGCGGTCCACAAACCAGTATTCGATCTCCCCCACCTTGCCCATGCACCGAGCGGTAAGCCCCGTCTCTTCCCGCACTTCACGAAGGGCTGTCTCCTCGGGATCCTCGCCCGGTTCGACCACCCCCTTGGGCAAGGCCCATACCCTGCCGCCCTTCAGGCTGATGAGCGCGACCTCCATCCCATTGGAACCGTGGCGATAGACGACGCCTCCGGAAGAGACCTGCTGGCGAACCGGCATCCTTGCCGTGCCGGCTTGTCCCTTCTCCCCCGCGACCCTGGACTTTGGACGTCGGCTTGTGGTCAACTCTGACCTCTGGCAAATGGCGCACGTCTGACAGGATGCCGAGCACGGCCTGCTGGGGCTCAGCCGGTCACGGCCCCCTCGGAGGCCGAGGAGACGAGACGGGCATACTTGGCCATCACCCCCGAGGTGTACCGTGGCTTCGGCGGTCTCCACTTCGCCAGCCGCCGCTTCATCTCGGCGACCGAGACCTCGATGTCAATCCGGCGCCTCTTGACATCGATCACGATCGAGTCGCCGTTCTTGATCGCCGCGATCGGCCCGCCGACGGCGGCCTCCGGGGCCACGTGCCCCACCATGAAGCCGTGCGTCGCCCCCGAGAAGCGGCCGTCGGTCATCAGCGCGACGGATGCTCCCAGGCCCGCGCCGACGATTGCCCCGGTCACGCCAAGCATCTCGCGCATCCCCGGGCCTCCCTTTGGCCCCTCGTAGCGGATGACCACGACGTCGCCCGGTTTGATACGCCCGCGCTTCACCGCTGCGAAAGCATCCTCCTCACGGTCAAAGACCTGCGCCGGACCCCGGTGGACCGTGCGCTCGTGCCCGGCCAGCTTAATCACACACCCTTCCGGGGCGAGGTTCCCGCGGAGGACAGCCATTCCCCCCGTCGGCTTCAAGGGACTCCTGACCGTGCGAATGACCTCCTGTCGCGGGGCTTCCTGAGCGGCACGCGCCTCCTCGCCGATGGTCCGTCCGGTGACCGTCATCGCGTCTCCGTGGAGCAGCCCGCCCTCGAGCAATCGCCGGGCGACGACCGCCATCCCGCCCGCGCGGTACATTTCGGGGGCGGTGAACCGGCCCCACGGCTTGAGGTCGGCCAGCACCGGGATCCGGCGAGAGATCCGGTCGAAATCGTCGATCCCGAGGCGCACGCCCGCTTCGCGGGCCACCGCCAGCAGGTGCAACACGGCGTTGGTCGATCCCCCGGTGGCCATCACGCCCGCAACGGCGTTCTCCATCGCCTTGCGGGTGATGATCTGCCGGGGGGTGACCCCCTTCCGGAGCAGGTCCATCACCATCCGGCCGCACTCGAAAGCGACCTCGTCTTTCCGGGGATCCATGGCGGGGACGTCGCCCAGCCCCATCGGCGAGATC
>DASRUH010000041.1:0-6456 GCA_035655535.1 Methylomirabilis sp. (SeqCode) | reverse complement strand
AGCTCAAGGGTTTGAAGAGTTAAACGTGTACCAGCGGGCGAGGGAACTGACAACTAGGGTTTACGAACTAACGCGCGATGGGGCCTTCGCTCGAGACTTTGGTCTGGCGGGGCAGGTACGAAGGGCGTCCGTTTCGATTATGTCCAATATTGCAGAAGGATTTGAGCGTGGCACGGATCCTGAGTTTGCGCAGTTCCTTTTCATCGCTAAGGGTTCCTGCGGGGAAGTGCGTGCCCAGATATCCGTGGCTCTTGACCAAAAATATGTTTCCCAAGAGGACTACGACGATTTGACCGGTCGTTGCCGGCGCATCAGCGGAATGCTTGGCAATCTCATCAAATACCTAAAACAGCCCCGCTCGTCCGTGAGGAGGAGTCAAGGCGCTTCCGGCAAAACCATCACCGGGGAACTCAACACACTCGGGAAAAGACCCAGAGAGGAAGATTAATCACTCCCCCCTCAAGCCCTCGATTCCTTTCATCCTTCGTCCCTTCATCCCTTCCGCCCTTCGTCTCTTCGACCCTTCACCCCTTGGACCCTTCGACCCTTGAGCCTTCGTTTTAATTGCGCATGGCGAGGACGCGGGCCTCGAACTTGCGATCCTGCTCGACGTGAAAAGCCTCCCCGCACTTGCTGCAGCGGCCGCTCCACGACCGGTCACCATTCTGCCGCAGGATGACCACCCCGCAGAACTGCTTGTTCGGCACCTTATGAACGGTAATGGCGATCAGGGGATGCTCCATCGTCTCACCCCAGGGCGATCCGCGCCCGAAGTCGCCGATAATACCAGGACAATGCCCGGTTGGATCCGATCAGGCCCACCGAGTTTCCGAGGATTCGGACAACTTCTTCTCTGGAGATCTTGACGACGGCCGCCGGATCGAGCAAGTTGCGCGCCCGGGAGACCAGGGTCAGCGTCTTGAGACCGATGAGGAGAGGCCAGGCGCAGGCGAGCCGCATCTGGAACTCCCGACGGGGGATGCTGAGGGTGTAGCGCCATCCCTCCTGGTAATGCCCGAGCGTGACCGTGAGCAGGTCTCGGAGAAGGGGTGCGACGCGGGGAAGGACCCCGGGGTCGAGGAGTGCCCGGGGGCCGAGTCCAAGCCGCTCGAGATCCTCCTGCGGCAGATAGCAGCGCCCCAGGCGCAGATCCCGACTCAGATCCCGCAGGATGTTGGTCATCTGCAGTCCCTTGCCGAAGCAGATTCCCCGTTGCTTCATTGCGGCGACATCCCAGCCCTTGAGGGCAGGACGGTGGGCGACGTGGATCTCCGTCCAGAATTCGCCGACGCAGCCCGCGACGAGATACGTGTACCGGTCCAGATCGTCGCGGGTCTTGAGCGCCACGAGCTGACCTTCGTCCTCTCCCGGAAAGGTGGACAGGTCCATCTGCATTCCCTGCGTGATGGTCAGGATCAGGTCGCGGATCCGCCCGTGGTCTCCCGCGTCTAGCGCCCGGTACATCGCAAAGCATTCCTCGAGTCGGGCGAGGAGCTCCCGTTCTTCGGGGATTCTCTGCGGTCCCGTGAGCGCCGCCGCGATGTCGCGGATGCGGCCCGCGTCGCTGTCCCGGATGGCCGCCCGGAACTGCTCCAGATACTCGAGGCGTCTTGTGCGGCTGATCAAGCGGGTGTCGGCGATCGTGTCGGCGGCCCGGGCAAAGAGGTAGGCGAGGCCCACCGGGCGTCTCACGTCCTTGGGCAGCACGGTGAGGCTCAGGTAGAAGGTCCGGCTCACCCCCTTCAGGATCTGTCCGAGGAGCTCCGTATCCGCTTTCCCCATCTCCTCCCCACCCGTCACCAATCACCAATCACTAACCACCAGTCACCTCATTTTCACTGGGGTGGCGTATACACCTCGTTCGCGTCGCTGCGCGACCCCCCGGGCTCCGGGCCTCCGGCGATCAGGTAGATGCGGCCCTCCAGCGCCGCGGCTCCCAGCCCGTGGCGCGCCGTCGGCATCGGCGCGAGCGTGGCCCAGCGGTCGGTCTTCGGATCGTAGGCCTCGGTGGCGTCGAAGGTTTTTTGTGATTCCTCGCCTCCGAAGACGTAGATCCTGCCACCCACGACCGCGGCGGCAATGCCTCCCCGCGCGGTGGGAAGGGGAGACCGTGCGGTCCACTGCTTGGATCGCGGATCGTAGGATTCGTTGGCGTTCACGTTTCGGCTCATGGCCCCCAGTCGTCCCCCGATCGCGTAGAGCCTGCCCTCCACGGCCGCCGCCGTGAGGTGATCGCGAGGCGTGGGCATCGGAGCCAGCGACTCCCACCGGTCCGCGGCGGGATCATAGACTTCGAGCATCCGCAGGACCTCGCTGCCCGCCTTGCCGCCGACGGCGTAAATCTTGCCGTCGATCGCGGCGACGGCCAGGGCGCCCCGGGCCGTCGGCATCGGGGCCTTGGGCTGCCAGCGATCCGTTGCGGGGTCGTACGCCCACACGGTATCCATTGCCTTCCAGGGCCAGATCCGTGCGTACCCGCCGACCACGTACAGCTTCCCGTCGAGGGCGACGACGGCCGTATGGTGGAGCGCTTCGGGCAGCGGAGCTTTTGCTTCCCACCGGTCGGTCTTCGGGTCATAGGCCTGGACGGTCCGCGACACGCCTCCAATGAAGAAATAGGCGAAGCCGCCGATCACATACACCTTCCCGTTCAGCGCGGCCGCCGCCACCTCGGTTCGTTTGTCAGGCATGGGCGCCGCGGTCTTCCACTCGCCGAGCGCATCCGCCCGCGCGAGTTGGAACGCGCCCAGCAGGAGGAAAAGCCCCGTCCCGACCCATCTCCCGCGGTCCAGTCCGCGCCGCCGCCGGTTCCCGTTTCCCATCTCGCCCTCCATGCCTCGCGACCGGTGCCGACCCTCGCAGCAGGATACCGGGAACAGGAGGCTTTGGGCAAGCCTTCTGCGGTTGCCTTCGCCCGCGTGGTCGCCTACAATATGCAGTTCAGGCGCGTTGTGCGAGAGGAGGGAGCCGTGGCGTCCAACACGTCGAGTGCCGCCGGAGTCGTCTGGGACCTGAGCGACCTGTTTTCCGGCCACAATGATCCGCGCATTGCGGCCACACAACAGTCCGTCGACGAGGCGGCGAAAGCCTTCGCCGAGCGGTATCGGGGGACGATCTGTGTCCCGGGCGGGCCGCCCGCGGCGCACCTCCTGGAGGCGCTCTGTGCCCTCGAGGCCATCGAGGAGACGGTGAGCCGCGTGGCGAGTTACGCCGGCCTCCTGTACGCCTCCGACAGCCTCCGGTCGGAGTACCAGGACCTGCACCAGCGGGTCGAAGAGTGGGTGACCGCGGTCCGGAATCGTCTCCTCTTCTTCACGCTGGAGTGGCTCGACCTGGACGAGCCGGCGACGGCGCGGCTGATGGCCGATCCCCTCCTGGCCGGCTACCAGTATTACCTCGCCCACACCCGGCGGTACCGGCCCCACAAGCTGACCGAGGCCGAAGAACGGGTCGTGAATGAGAAGGATAACACCGGTCGGCGCGCTTTCGGACGCCTCTTCACCGAACTGATTTCCTCGATGACCTTCCCGCTGGAGATGGAGGGGACCGTCCGCGACCTGACCATGTCCGAGTTGCTGTCGCTGTTGCACCGTCCGGAGCGTGGACTGCGCGTGCGGGCGATAGAGGTCCTCTTCGAAGTTCTGGGGCGGAACGAGCTCGTCCTCACCTTCACCTACAACACGCTGATCCAGGATCACCTCACGATGGACCGGCTGCGGCACTATGCGGACCCGATGGCCGAGCGGCACCTCGACAACGAAATCGACCCGCGGGCGGTCGAGCGAATGATGGAGGTGACCGAGGCCAACTACGGGATCGCCCAGGACTATTTCCGCCTGAAGGCGGCACTCCTCGGCCTGGACCGGCTGGCGCTCTACGACCAGTACGCCCCGGTGGGCGGAGCGCTGCCGCCGTGTGCCTTCGCGGAGGCCCGGGCAGCCATCGTGGAAGCGCTGGGCGCGTTTTCTCCGCGTGTCGGGAACATCGCCCGGGACTTCTTCACGCGCGGCTGGATCGACGCCGAGATTCGCAAGGGAAAGCGGGGAGGGGCCTTCTGCTCGTCGCCGTCGCCCGCAATCCATCCATACATCTTGTGCAACTACACCGACACCCTCCGTGACGTGATGACGGTCGCGCATGAGCTCGGCCATGGGCTCCACGGGGTCCTGGCGAGCACGCAGACCCTCCTGAACTACGACCCCCCGCTGACCACCTGCGAAACCGCCTCGGTCTTCGCCGAGTTTCTCGTGTTCGACGACCTGCTGAGGCGGCAGCGGGACCCGCGGGTGCAGTTGGCGCTCGTGTGCGGGAAGATTGAAGATACCCTTGCGACCGTGTTCCGGCAAAACGTCCTGACGCGATTCGAACAGGCCGTCTTCAGGGCTCGGGGGGCCGCGCGGTTGACCGCGGATGCCCTCGCGGAGGCGTGGCTTCAGGGGAATGCCCGGTACTACGGAGAGGCGGTCGACCTGACTCCGGGCTACCGCCTGGGGTGGTCCTACATCCCGCACTTCATCCACACCCGCTTTTACTGTTACAGCTATGTCTTCGGCCAGTTGCTCGTTCTGTGTCTGTACCGCATGTACAAGGAGGAAGGGACCTCTTTCGTCCCGCGGTATTTGGCGTTCCTGGAGGCGGGGAACTCGGCGCCCCCCGAAGTGCTTCTCAAGCCTCTCGGCGTCGACTTTCACGACCCGGGTTTCTGGCAGAAGGGGTTGGACGAGGTCCGTGGCATGGTGGAGCAAGCCCGGGCCCTCGCCGCTGCAATTAGTGAATAGTGACTGGTGAATAGTGACCAATCACCAACCACGAGGCATCTATGGTGTTGGTCGATGCGCACGCGCATATGAGTGACGCCGCGTTTGCCGCGGATCTCGCGGCGGTGCTCGAGGCGGCGGCGAATGCGGGAGTGGAGGCAATCGTCACGGTGAGCGAGAATCTGGAGGACGCCCGAAAGGTGCTGGACCTCGCCGAGAAGTTTCCCCTGCTCAAGCCCTGCGCGGGCCTGTATCCCGACATCCTCGATCTGGAGCGGGCCGACGCCATGGCGGCTTTTATCCGGGCGCATGCAGAGCGGCTGGTGGGGATCGGCGAAGTCGGTCTCGACCATTGGGTGGTGAAGGATGAGCAGGGGTGGGAGATTCAAGAGCAGGTGTTGGCCAGGTTTGTCTCCCTCGGAGCGGAACTAGATTTGCCGCTGAACGTCCATTCCCGGGCTGCCGGCAGGCACACGGTCCGATTTCTGCGCGAGCGCGGGGCGCGCACCGTGCTGCTGCACGCCTTTGACGGCAGGCCGTCGGCGGCCCTGGAGGGCATCGAGGCGGGCTACTACTTTTCGGTGCCCCCGTCAGTCGTGCGGTCCCGGCAGAAACAGAAGCTGCTCCCTCATCTTCCGCTCGAGCGTCTCTTGCTGGAGACGGATTCGCCCGTTCTCGGTCCCGACCCCGGCTCGCGGAACGAACCGAGAAACGTTGTGGTCTCCTGCCAGGCCATCGCGGATGCCAAGGGCGTTTCCGCGGAGGAGGTGGCACGCGTCACCACCGAGAACGCGCGTCGGCTCTTTACGAAGGCGTTCGTGCCGACCGGGTCCCAATAAGCGCACGCGAGGAGGAGGAGGACCAGGGTGCGGGACGCGCTGACCGCCTTTGTCGCATTGTTGGTCGCCGTGGATATCCTGGGCGTTTTGCCGGTCTATCTCAGTCTCACGGCGGATCTTTCTTTCGAGGAGCGGGGGAAACTGCCCCGGGAGTCGACCCTCACCGCGACCGCCATCGGGGTGGGCTTTCTCCTGGTCGGGCAAGCAATATTCCCTGTCCTGGGAGTGAGCGTGGGCGACTTTCAGGTCGCGGGGGGCATTCTCCTGGTGGTCATCTCGCTCCACGACCTGCTCAATCCGGGCAAGATCCTCCGGCGCCCCGCGGCGTCGGTCGGCGTGGTCCCCATCGGGACCCCCATGATCGTCGGACCGGCAGTGCTCACGACGCTGCTCATCCTGGTCCAGAGCCACGGGTATCTCATCACCGCGCTGGCCTTTGGCGTGAATATGGCCATCGCCTTTCTCGTACTGCGGTATGCAGCGAACGTCGCCCGGCTCCTGGGCGAGGGCGGGTCCCGGGCCGTCGGGAAGGTGGCAAGCGTTTTCCTCGCGGCCTTCGGAGTGAGCCTGGTCCGCCGTGGTCTGCCCGGCTTTCTCGACCGGTGATTGGACGCCTCACATTTTCTGAGCGGTCCCGATTCCGATCCAAGCGCGGGGGAGCGGGGGAGGTGGCTGCGCACACTCCCCCAAAGGAGGCACAATGTCTTTCGGTGATATTCTGTGGTTCGTCTTCCTCCTGATGGCCTTTCAGCCGATGGTCCGACAGCGGTGGCTCGAGGCGCGCCGGCTTCGGCTCCTGACCGGTATGGAGCGGCGGCGGAACAGTCGGGTGATTGCCCTCGTCCATCGGCAGGAGACCA
>DASRUH010000040.1:0-4616 GCA_035655535.1 Methylomirabilis sp. (SeqCode) | reverse complement strand
GAGGAGAGCCAGCCGAAGTCGACCCAGGCGAACGTCAACCCCGGCTACATCTCGCCCGACCAGTTCCGCATGCGCCTGCAGAAGCTGATGGACGAGTACGCCGGCGGCGTGACCTCGCAGTTCACCACCTCGGGACCGCTGCTCCAGAAGGGTCTCGAGCTCCTGAAGATGCTCAAGGAGGACTCGGCGTTCCTCGGCGCCAAGAACCTGCACGAACTTATGCGCTGCTGGGAGAACTACCACCGCATGTACCAGGCCGAGGCCCACGTCCGCACGGTCCTCTTCCGCGAGGAGACACGCTGGCCGGGCTACTACTTCCGCTCCGACAAGCCCAAGATGGACCCAAGCTGGCTGTGTTTCGTCAACTGCACGATGGATCCCAAGACCGAGGAGTGGGAGATGAAGAAGGTCCCGGTCAAGTACCTGTTCGCATGACCGAGGCGCATTTGATGCAATCGAGGTTTGTCTGAATGGGCGCCAGGGGCGCCCTGAAAGGCGCCCCGGGCGCCGCTGGCTCTGCCGGCACGGCGCCGCCCGGTGCACGGAAAAAACAGACCTGCCCCCACTGCGGGGCCGTGCTCCAGGTTTTCGAGATGCCGGAAGCCGGCGGCTGGGATCGGCTGTACCACTTGGCGTGCTTCAATAACGACTGCCCGTATTACCGAAGGGGCTGGGACTGGATGATGTCCCAGTACAATGTGAAGGTCTCCTACCGCTATCGCCTGGACCCGGCGAGCGGCTGCGCTTCCCCCATCGCGGTATGGTCCGAATCCGCCCTTGTGGATCGCATCGTCACGAAGGACCGGAAACCCGCGAAGAAGCAGAAGAAAGGAGGTCGCACCGTCCAGCGAAAGAGAGGGGCCCGATGAAGAAGAAGACGGTGGAAGGAAAACGGGGGAAAACCGCCGCCAAAGGAAAGTCCGCACGGAAACCGGCTCCCGCGGCGGGAACGCATGCCCTGCCCGAGGCGCTCCGCAACCAGCGAAAGCTTACGGCCGGCGGACATTTCCGGTTCGGCTGCCACCCGGGGCTTTCCTGCTTTACGGACTGCTGCGCGGACGTGAACATCCTGCTGACACCGATGGATGTCTTAAGCCTTTCCCGCCGCCTCGGCATCACCACGGGGGAGTTTATCGCGCGGCATACGCTCACACCGATCACGAAGGATCTCCACCTCCCCGTCCTGATGCTCCGGATGGGCGAGGAACCCGAAAGGCGGTGCCTGTTCGTCGGCGCCGAGGGGTGCGACGTGTACCAGGATCGCCCGTGGTCGTGCCGGATGTATCCCGTGGGGATGGGACTTCCGCCCGCACGCGCGGGGGAGGAGCCCAAACCGGTGTACTTCCTCTTCGAGGACGACTACTGCAAAGGCCGCACCGAACCAAAGGTATGGACCGTCGACAAGTGGCGGACCGACCAGGGCGTGGCGGCCAGGGAGGAGATCGAGGCCGGGTACCGCGAAATCGTTTCCCACCCCTGGTTCATCGGGGGCCGCCAGCTCGATCCGAAGCGGATGGAGATGTTCCACACCGCATGCTACGACCTCGATCGGTTCCGCGATTTCGTCTTCGACAGCACGTTCCTTTCGCGTTTCGAACTGGAGGATTCCCTCGTGGCGACGCTGCGGGACGACGACGTGGCGCTTCTGCGCTTCGCCTTCCGCTGGCTCCGCTTCGCCCTGTTCGCCGAACCCACAATGAAGGTGCGCAAAGGCGCACCGAACGTCCGGAGGAAGGTATGAACGTTTCCAGTCCGCGGCCCCTCCTCGTCGTCGGGGCGGGGATCGCCGGCATCACGGCGGCCCTCGAGGCGGCTGAGGCCGGCAAAGAGGCGGTCCTCGTCGAGCGCGAGCAGGCGGTCGGCGGCCGCGTGCTCCGCAGCCACCAGTATTTCCCGAAGCTCTGTCCGCCGTCGTGCGGCATGGAGATCAACGTCCGCCGTCTGGAGAAGAACCACCGCATCCGCGTGCTCACGGGTGCGCAGGTGGCGAAGGCGGCCCGCAGCGCGAACGGGTGGACGGTCACGATCGCGGTTTCGCCTCATTTCGTCAACGAGCGCTGCACGGTCTGCGGCGAATGCGCGAAGGTGTGTCCCGCGAAGGTGCCCGATCCGTTCAACCTCGGGATGAACGAGGTGACCGCCATCCGGCTTCCGCACCCGGATGCGTGGCCGCGGAGATTCGTGCTGGACCGCAGCGCATGCCCTTCCGGCTGCAAGGCCTGCGTGGACGCCTGTAAATACGACGCCATCGATCTGAACGCCGCCGGCCGCGAGGAGACGATCGAGGCCTCGGCGGTGGTCCTCGCCACCGGCTGGAGTCCCTATCCCGTCGAGAAGCTCCCCGAGTTCGGGGGCGGCCGTTTCCGGGACGTGGTCGCCAACGTCAACTTCGAGCGACTCGCCTCGCCCTCGGGTCCCACGGGCGGGAAGATCCTTCGACCCTCCGACGGGACGCCGCCGAAGAAGATCGCCTTCGTGCAGTGCGCCGGGTCGCGCGACGTCAACCACCTGCCGTATTGTTCGGCGGTGTGCTGTCTGGCCTCGCTCAAGCAGGCGACCTACGTCAAGGAGCAGATCCCCGACGCCGAGGTGACGATGTACTACATCGACCGGCGGGCACCCGGCCGCAACGAAGACGTGCTCACGAAGGTCGCGGCGACGGAGGGCGTGAAGCTCGTGAAGGGCAAGGTCGGGAAGATCGAGGAATGCGCCGGCGGGTTCAAGCTCCGCCTGGAGGACGTGGAGGCGGGAAGGATCCTGGACGCGTTCGCCGACCTCGTCGTGCTCGCCACGGGCATGGTCTCCAATCTCAAGGGGGAGAAGCCCCTGTTCGGGATCGGCATGGACGACGACGGGTTCGGTCTCGATAACCCGGGGGCCCAGCTGTTCGTCGCCGGTGTCGCCCGGCGGCCTGAGGACGTCGCGGCCTCGGTGCGCGACGCCACGGGAGCGGCCGCGAAGGCGTCGGTGGCCGCGAGAAGGAGCGCGTGATGGAAAACGTAGGCCTTTTTCTGTGCACCGGCTGCGAGATCGGCGCCGCAATAAAGACGGACGGGTTGGAGTCCCTGGCGAAGAAGGGCGGCGCGAAGTCGGTCGTCCTGCACCCGTGGCTCTGCTCCGAGGAGGGCGTCGCGGCGATCCGGAAGGCCGTGGACGACGGGTCGGTGGACGGCGTGCTCATCGCGGCCTGTTCACCGCGCGCCATGACCGCCGAGTTCCGCTTCGATCCCCTCAAGGTGTCGGTCGAGCGGATCGGCCTCAGGGAGCAGGTGGCCTGGTCCCACCCGCACGGGGAGGAGGACACGCAGATGCTTGCGGAAGACCTCCTCCGGATGGGGCTGGTGCGGACCGCGAAGAACATCCTTCCGAAGCCCCTGGCCGAGACCATCGAGAAGACGGTGCTGGTCGTCGGCGGAGGCGTGGCCGGCTTGAGCGCGGCCAAGGCCGCCGCGGGCATGGGTCACCCGGTCGTGGTGGTGGAGTCCTCCGCACGGCTCGGCGGTTCCCTGGTGGGTGTGAAGGACGCCGCCCCCGAGCAGCCGCCGTACGGCGAGCTGCACAAAAACACGATTGGCGAGCTCATCTCGGCAGTCCAGGGGAACTCCTCCGTCCGCGTCCTCCTGCAGGCCCGGACGGTGCACATCGCCGGCCAGCCTGGGCAGTTCACCGTGGACGTGGAGTCCCCCTCGGGCAAGCAGACCTTCCAGGCCGGGGCGATCGTCCAGGCCACCGGCGCGAGTCCGTACGACGCCACGAAGCTTAGCGATCTCGGGTACGGCCTCACCCCCGATGTCGTCACGTCGGTGGACCTCGATCGGATGATTGCCCAAGGGGAGATCCGGCGACCGTCGGACGGGAAACCGCCCCGCAGGATTCTCTTCGTCCAGTGCGCCGGTTCGCGTGACCCCGCGCATCTCCCGTACTGCTCGAGCGAGTGCTGCGTGACCACGCTCCGGCAGGTGGCTACCGTCCACCGGGACCTCCCCGGCACGGAGTGCGCCGTGATCTATCGCGACATGCGCACGCCGGGCCAGATGGAGCGCTTCTACCAGGCGGTGCAGGAGCAGCCCGGCAGCCTGTTCACCCGCGGCGAGGTCGCAAAGGTGGAGAAGGGCCCGGAGGGCAACCTCGTCGTGCGGCTCAAGGACAGTCTCCTGGGCCCCGACGCGGCGCTTTCGGCCGACCTCGTCGTGCTCGCGGTCGGGATGATCCCGAACTCCGCGGACAGCGAGGCCATCCGCGCTTTGAGGGACGCCAGGGTGGGCGCGGAGAAGGGCGAGTCCGATGTTCAGCGCGCGCTGGCGTCGAAGAAGGCCGAAGAGCTCGCCTCCCACGAGGGGACCGAGATTCTCAACCTCGAGTACCGCCAGGGGCCGGACCTCCCGGTGCTGCGCTACAAGTTCTCCGACTCTCACTACATCTGTTTCCCGTACGAGACCCGGCGCACGGGGATCTACGCCGCCGGCACGGTGCGCGCGCCGATGGACGCCGCGCAGGCGGCCGAGGACGGGTGGGGTGCGGGGCTCAAGACCGTCCAGTGCATCAGCGCCGCCACGCGCGGCGAGGCCGTGCACCCGCGCACGGGCGACATCTCCGTCCCCGACTTCGCCCTCCAG